>PAKC01000011.1 GCA_002706205.1 Halobacteriovoraceae bacterium | reverse complement strand
GAAATTGAGGATCATGAGGCGGCACTAATTGCTGGAATGTTTCAATCACCTGCAGCTTATAATCCATTTAAAAATCCAGCAGCGGCTAAGAAAAGACAAGAGCAAGTATTGGTGGCGTTGAAAGAAATGCGAGTGATTGATAGAAAAGACTATCAAAACTTAAGTCAAAGAGAGTTAAAGTATCATCAATATCAATCATTATACGGAAAAAAGTCTCCATACTTTGTTGATTACGTTATTAAAGAAGCTAAGCAAATCCTAGATGAGAAGGGCGTTGAAATTAAAGACAGTGGTATAAAAATATATACAACCCTAGATTCTAAGATTGATGGTTTTTCAAAAGATGCTATAAAAAAATCACAAAAGCTTTTTGAGCAAATGGAGAAGTCAAGTTGGGCGAAAAAAGCACAGGAAAGTGAAGTTGAAGCTGCGATACTTGTGATCGATAGAAAAACGGGCGATATCCTTAGTATGCAAGGGGGAAGGGATTATGCTCAAACACAGTTTAATCGAGCGGCAGATGCGCTGAGAGCTCCAGGCTCAGTCTTTAAGCCTGTCATTTATTCTTTAGCATTAGAACAAGGTTATTTGTGGAACAAACTTTATTATGTGGCGCCAGTGACTGTTGGAAATTACCGGCCACATACCCAATCTTCTAAGTTGTTAACAGAAACAACTATGTTACATTCTTTTTATCATAGTTTGAATTCTACAGCTGTGAAGTTGGGAAATAAATTGGGTCTGAACGCTGTCTTGGCCCATGGAAAAAAACTTGGAATTGAGTCTCCCATTCGAAGTGAAGCCGCTAGTTTTTTGGGCAGCTCTGAAGTCAGTTTGCTTGACATGGCACGAGTCTATCAAGTTTTTGCTAATCAAGGAAAAAACGCTCAAGTTGGTGCTATTAAAAAAATTGAAGATATTAATGGAAATATTATATATCAAAGAACAAAAAAGCATGAGCAGATTATAGATCAATCAACTAATGAATTGATTGTTGAAGGTCTAAAAGATGTCATTAAATATGGAACAGGCTATCGCTTAAGGTTCCTTTCAGGAAAAGTTGCAGGAAAAACAGGAACATCTAATGACTCTAAAGATAATTGGTTCTGTGGCTTTACTGATGATTTAGTTATTGTCACTTGGTTAGGAAGTGATCAACAATACGGCTTTAAATCGAATATTTCTGCAAGTACTACTGCAGCCGTTTTGTGGGGGCAGGTTGCTAAAAAGTCGATTTCTTATTTGAATTCAGCTTATCTTCCCAAGCCTAGGAGTTTAGAAAGTGCTTATGTTCATCCGCGTTTTGGTCATCTCGATCCTCGCGGAATAAAAATGTATTTTCCACCGGGAAGGGTTCCTGAGGAAAACAAGTCTGATTTATATCAAATAGAGCAAGGAAAACCTTTAAGGATTGGAATGAATGATTTGTAAAAGATTTTTACTAACAATTTTGTTTTTTTCGTTTTTATCATGTGCCTCTTCTCCAGGAGGTGATCATATCGTAACGAAGATAAAAGAAAAGAAACCTGTTGAGAAAATGGTCTTAAATGAAAAACTAGATCCTGGTTGTCTTCAACAAGCAAAACTTTACAAGTTTCTTGCCAAGGAAGCTCAGTATAAAAAGGATTGGTTTCAGTATCACTCAAAAGTGATATGTCAAAAATATTATTCTCAGCTTAAAAGTCTTGAGCAAAATCACGCCAATAAAGTTGGAGTCATTATTCAAGAAGGAAAAGAGTTTCTCTTAAAAAATAAACTTATTTTAAAGGGGATTCTTAAATATAGGAGTCAAACACAATCAGATCAAAGATATATTATAAAAAAAGTAAGTGCAGACCCTTCTTCTGTGAAAAAAGCATTTGCTGAACTTGTGGTGAAACAAAAGGTTGGTCTTATTATAACTTGGGGAAGCCAGAAAGTAGTAAACTATATATCAAAATGGCAAGAGTTAACCAATATTCCGACTCTTGTTTTAGAAGGACAGGCCCAGACAAGTGAAACGCGATTAAAATTATTTCCAAATAGAAAAAACTATATTGCGCAGATGTTGAAAAAAATAAAACAAAAAAAAATAAAGCGTCTCGCTATTTTAAAGCCTCTTCACTATAAGAAAGCTCCCTTTTTACTCGATATTGAAAAGCATTTGAAACAAAATGGGATCGAGATCGTTTTTAATGAAGTTTATGACTCAAATACTTTTGAAAGTCTTGATAGAACTTGCCGAAAAATTTTCAATATTAATCGTTATAAGCGAAGAGAAGAATATATGAAAATTCGCAAAGAAGAAATGAGTAAGGCGAAAGAGGCTGGCTTTGCCTTGAATGAGAAGCTAGTTTTTTTACCAGCTGAAATTTCTTATGACGCCATTTTTATACCTGACAATGTGAAGATTGTTCATCACTTCATTAAGTTATTTGATTATTATAAAATGCCAAAAATACCTTTGATCGGAACGTATGAGTGGAGGTCAAAAGATTTATTGAAAACAAATAGTGAATATCTTTCAAATGCCATTTTTTTTGACTTTGTTGGTGACTACTCAAAAACACCAGTTATCTCATCTTTAGAAAAGCAAAAGACACAGACCTTGGAAGAGGGACTTGGTATAGAAAATGATTATAGACTAATGGGATATTATGCTGCTTTATTGAGCTCAAACGCAATAAAAAAATCACAACAGAATAAGAAAAAGCTTGTAGAAATTATGTCACAAATGAAGATAAATGACAGATTTTTAAACTCTAACAAAGCTTTTAAGCAGAATGAGTTTAATTGGCCAAGTTTTGCTTTTGGTATTAAAAACGAAAGGGTGGTTTTTTTAGAGTAAACGACAATAAATTTTTATTGTACCACCAAAGTGATCGTCCATTCCTGTCATTTGTAAATATGCATTAAAACTTTCTTGTTGAGTCATAATAGCTTCTTTTGGAAGTAATATATCAATATAACCATAACCTAGTGAGTCGTGACTAGAAATATAGGTCTGAAATTGAAAATAATTTAAATATTTTCTAGGAGTATAGTTGGGATTGTTATTGACGCTTGTAAAATGGGATTGACCTTCTGACCATGCATAAGAACTAAGCTTATCATCATGAATAGAGTAACTAAGAGTAAGATTTTGTAGCAAAACATTTTTGTTTGAGAGGATCTCTAGCTTAGCTGCGAGACTGGCCTTAACAAACATTTCATTGGTTTCCCAGCCTTTAGCCTGAACACATTCAATCTTGGTACTTGCTAATGAATAAAAGGGAAGTAAAAGTAAGCTTAATAATAAAAATTTCATCTTCTCTCCTAAAATATAAAACCGAGAAAGAAATAAGCCGGATTCTGTCAAAGGGTCATCATTCATCTAGGCCTAAAATTACTCTTAGGCTCATGCACTCTACCCGCCAACTCACACGGACCGTGATAAAACGTTGGCCTATTTGAGCTTGCACCACATAGAGTTTACCTGATTTCACTACAGCCGAACTGTACTTGCTTTCTGTTGCACTTGTCCTCACCTTACGGTGGACGGGCGTTACCCGCTATGTTGCCCTATGGTGTCCGGACTTTCCTCTGAATAGTTCAGCGATGACCAGTCTTTCTCGGTTTGAGATTTATAATTTAAATAAAGGGTGATGACAAGATGCAATGTTTAAAAAAAACTTAAATAGTTGTATAAATATTTTCTCTGGAGGAAAAGTGAGAAAATTATTCATACTTCTTTTTGTGCCATTTTCGGCACAGGCAGTTTTTCAAAGTTTATATCAAGGCTATAAAGGTTCTGACCGTTTAAGAGAAATTCAAGTAAATAAACAAATAATTCAAACGGATTTTGATATTGGAAAAAATAGGTTTGATTGGGCTTTGGAGTTTTCAGCAGCTCATTCAGATTCTTTTTTACAGTCTTTAATTTCATTTCAGTCACAACAGACAATTAATCAAAACTATGGCTTTTCATTGACGAAATCGAGTTATCACTTCGGGACATTGACCTTATCTCACCTGCAGACTGATTATGATATTTCAAATTGGGCTTCATCAAGTCTTTATAATTTTTCAGGGGACAAAGTTTATGAAACTAAAAATAGTCTGGGATATCGTTATGAGTTTTTAGATAAATCTTTGGAAATTGACTGGGATATCCTGCATAAACAAAATCAAGCTGATCGCAAACAATATCAATTGGATATACAAAAAGATTCTTATGATTTTTTTATAGCTTATAAAGATGCGAAGTTAAGTATTTTACTTGATCGTTTGTATAGAGACAATCTTAAAAGGGCCCAAGAAAGAGTGGACATGGTCGCGCAAAGATTTCAAGATGGACTTAGTCGTAAATTGGAACTAGAGCAAGCAAAATTTGCACTCCTGTCACAAAAAGAATTGATTTTAAAAAATAAAAATGAACTTAGGCAGAAGGTTCTTATCATTGAAAATATAATTGGAATGAATTTTTCACAATCGGATTATGATAAAGTCAACTGGACTTTTAAGCCTCTTAAAGATTATAAGTTTATTTATGAGAACGATGAGTTTTTGGAAATTGCCAATTTAGAGCTTTATAATCAATTGACAGAATTAAAGTTGGATAAAACTTATGAGCAAACCTCTAGCTCATTAGCACTTAACTTGAGCTATACAAAAAATTCAGTAGAACAAGAAAAGTCTGAAGCCTTTTCGGATTCTTTTTCGCCAGGAATACATGATGAAAAAAAAATCAGCTTGATCTACACGATTCCTCTAGGGAGTGGACAAAGTACTGCTCAAAAGAAAAAACTTTTACTTCAACGTTCAAAAAACTTACTAAGCCTCACTAATAGAAAGAGTGAACTTGAGGTGCAAGTTAAAATTTTGAATGAAAATTTATTGCGATTGGAAGATGGAATTGGTCTGACCCAGGAAAAAATTGATGTGGCCTTAAGCTCAGTGATTGAGCATAAGAAGCTTTATGCGAGAGGACAAGTAAGTTTTGAAGAACTCTTACGTTCAGAGGAGAGCTTAATTAATGCAAAGATTAATAAAATTAATATGCTTGCCTTATATGAAACGAGTCTAAGTACATTGGCCTATCTTAATGGACATATCATTAACTTTTTAAATATCTATACGGATTAATATGAATAAAATTATCGATTATTTTGTTGAAAACTCAGTTGTAGTTAATTTGTTGACTTTGTTAATCATTGTTATTGGTTTTATGTCTATTGTTTCATTAAATAAAGAAACTTTCCCTAATGTTGATTTCAATTATATTACCGTAAGAACTCTATATCAAGGAGCTGCTGCTGAGGATATTGAAAAGCTTATTACAATAGAGGTTGAACGTGAGTTGAAAGAAGTTGATGGGATTGAAGAAATTAATGCTATGAGTGCCGAGGGAGCCTCTATTGTTTCTTTAAAAATTGATCCTGATTATGACACAGATGATGTTTTAGTAGAGGTTCGAAATGCTTTAAGTGATTTGGCCCAAAATGTCCCGGATGAAGTTGAGTCGCCAGTTATAAGTAAAGCTACCAATACTGAAAGGGCCCTTGTGGAGTATGCCATTTATGGGCTAAGTGAAAGGGAGCTAAGAAAGCATGCGAAATTTGTGAGAGATAAGATTGAGCGCTTTTCTCCTATCGCGAAAGTCACTTTGAACGGTTATAGGGAAGAAGTTTTTGATATACAAGTAAAACTTGAAAAACTTCTTCAGTATGACTTGACCTTGATGGAGATTTTAAATGCGATTAAAGATCGTCAAGTCAATATTACAGCTGGAAATATTAAACTCCCTAAGCAAGAAAAGCTTGTAAGAACTTTACAAGAAAATGAAACAGTTAAGAGTTTAGAAAATATTGTCATTATATCTAATGACCGAGGAAGTTCTATTCAAGTTAAGGACGTTGCAAGAGTCTCACGTATTTTGAGAGATAAGACTCGAGAGGAAAGAGCTGATGGGAAGCTTGCTATTTTTTTAGGTGTGAGTGCTAAAGCCAATGCAGATGTTATTGAAACATCAGAGCTGGTAGAGAAAGAAATCAAAAAATTAGCCGAAGAAAGAGGTTTTGAGTATAAGGCATTTAACGATCTTTCTTATTATGTAAAAAAACGTCTTGGAGTCCTTTCTCAAAATGGTGTTCAAGGAATTATTCTCGTTATTATTTGTCTTGTTTTCTTTATGAATTTTAGGGTTTCTTTAATAACGGCTTTAGGGGCACCATTTGCCTTTTTAGTAGCTTTTTCTTTAATGGACTCTTTTGATATCACAATTAATCTTATTTCTATGTTTGGTCTGATTCTTGTCTTGGGAATGTTGGTAGATGATTCTATTATTGTGGCAGAGCAGTATTATCAGTTTTTAGAAAAAGGATTTAAACCTAAGGAGGCTGCAAAGAAAGCTGCTAAAGAGACTTTGGCGCCAGTCACCTCAACTGTCATCACCACGATGATTGCTTTTGGTTCATTATTTTTTATGGATGGAATCATGGGGAAATTTATGTGGCCAGTTCCAGCAGTAGTTATTATTTGCTTAATAGCGAGTTGGCTGGAGTGTTTTTTAATTCTTCCTGGTCATTTATCCGACTTTGCTGGAAAAGTTAAAAATATGGAAAAAACAAGATGGTATAAACCTTTACAAAACTTTTATCAGAAGAGTTTAGAATTAGCTTTGAATTATGCTAAGACGACAGTCTTTATTTTTATCATCATGTTTGTAGGTGCTATTACTTTAGGGACAAAAATGCGCTTTGAACTTTTTCCTGGAGATGATGTTACCTATGCTTATTTTAATATCAAAGGCCCTGTAGGCGCTAGTTTTGAAAGGACTAATAAAACTCTTTTAAAAATGGAAAAGATTATCCAAGAAGAAATTAAAGCTGATGAGCTGGTAGGCTTTAGAACCATTACTGGTTATCAATGGTCTAAAGGAGGAACCCCAAGAACAGGTTCACATTATGGGACTATTTTTATAGAGCTAACAATGCAGGATCTTAGATTACGTAAAACAGATGAGATTTTGAAAATTGTTTCAGAACGAGCAAAAAATATTGTTGGAGAGTATACCTTTTCGTTAGAAAAAATTAAGGGCGGGCCACCTTCTGGTAAGCCAGTAAATGTAGAAATCTCTTCAGATTCTCTTTATGACTTAAAAAGTGCTTCGGAAAAAATTAAGCAAAAATTAGATTCTATGGATGAGATGATTAGCTCTGAGATTGATTATGAAGTTGGAAAAAAGCAAATTATTGTTGATATTAATGAAGCTGAAGCCAGGCGACTAGGGGTAAGTAATACGCAAATTGCGATGGAGCTAAGAAATGCATTTGAGGGACTTGTGGCCACGACAATTAAAAAATCTGATGAAGATATTGATGTTTTAGTACGCCTTACTGAGCAAAGACGTTCGACAGAAGAAACTTTAAAAAAAATTAGAGTGCAAAATAATCAAGGTCGACGAATTCCTCTTGTCAATATGGTGAAGTTTAAGGAACAAGATGGGTCTTTTATTATTAGAAGATTTCAAAGACAAAGAACTTTCTCCATCGCTGGTGAAGTTGATAGAATGAAGTCAACATCGAGACAAGTTAATCAAGACATTACTCCTTTTTTAGACGAAATTGTAAAAACTTATCCTGGTATGACCTATCAACTGACTGGTGAGAATAAAGATACGCAAGACTCTTTGGAAAGTTTTAAAAAAGCCTTAGTTGTTTCTATGTTTTTGATTTTTATTTTACTCGTAGTCCAGTTTTCTTCACTTGCTCAACCTTTAATTATAATGTCGGCAATACCTTTTGGTTTTATTGGGGTTATTGGCTCTTTCTTTATTTTTGATCTCGCCATTGGGTTTATGGCACTTATGGGAGTGTTAGGTTTAGCCGGAGTTGTTATAAATGACTCAATTGTATTAGTCACTTTTATTAATCGTTATTTAAAAACAGATGGTTTTCATATGAGTTCACTTGTGAAAGCTTCTGTAAGCCGTTTTCGTCCAGTTATTTTGACTACGTTCACTACCGTAGTGGGATTGTTACCAGTTGCTCATATGCCTGGTGGGGACCCGTTTTTAAAGCCTATGGCAGTGAGTTTTGCCTATGGTTTATTATTCTCAACAAGTATTACGCTAATTTTTGTTCCAACCTGTTATGTTCTTTATATGAAAATTTTGGAGAAGCTAAATAAAGGAGAACATTTAGATAACAATTAATAAAAAAGGCCAGTCATTACTGGCCTTTATAAAAATACTGTTCCCCAACATGTATTAGTATCTTACTTCAAAACCACTGACATGAAATCCAGTTCTTTCTGTAAGACCATCTGTATAAATCATAATTGTAAGTGAGTCACCATCAATCCATCCGGTTGAATAATCTTTTATAGGATTTCCTCGACTTGGATTTGTTAGCTTATCCGCGATAATATTTCCTTCACCGTCGAGAATTTGTATGTAATCATAATTTGCTTCCATATCAATTTTATCAATATCAAGCTTAATTTGTTTTGCTCCAACCTTAGAGATTGTCTTCAGTTCCACTGGAGAACGACCTTGTCTTAAATGACTAGGGTATGTTTGACTTGGGCTTGAATTTGTCGTTATTTCTTCATAGATAAATTCGGTCTGATATCCATTGTGTGCTGAAGAATCATCTTGATTATTGTGACATTGAGTATGGTTAGACTCTGATTCAACTTCAACTATAACTTCTCTCACTAATAAGTCTGATTCGCAAACCATTTGATAAGCTTCATTAACTCCCGCTTTTTGAGCTTGACCTCTTGCCGATGCCATAACGGCCATGGCCTGATCACATCCAGCCCCATTGTCTTGAGCAAAAGTTATAAGGCTTTCCTTAAAGGCTTTATTTTTTCTACCTTCAAATTGCATTTTTATACATTTCTCTGTTCTTACTTGAAGTCTTCCATATCTTGCTTCAACTTCTTGATAGCCCTGATTATTATTATCGCGTCTCGCAATCAGTTGTCTGAGCTCTCGTTCCATTTGCGCCACAGACTCGCCTGTACGTGCAGAATCATAGTTATTTTTAGCAGCCTCACGCGCCCTTTTTGCACGAGCAATTTTTTGATCAATTTGGGCCATTTCATTGAGTGAAGCTTGCGCTTGTTTCTTTTTATCAATTAGAGCATTTCTTTTCTTTTTGATTCTACTTAATTCTCTTTTGGCATCTCTGCAACTTGAGGTTAGATTTCCAAAACCCCAACCTCTATCACATTTTTTCTCTTCTCTTCTTTTTTTCTTGTTGTATTCATTATTCGTTGCAGGCCAAGCTTGTTGAACCTCTTGTAGGTCTTGATTAGCCTTAGCAATAATTTTGTCTTTATTAGACTTTTTGTTTTTAAGGGAGTTGAGCTGTGATCTTGTTTCATTAAGATGTTGTTCTGTGGAGTGAAGTTCTTGTCTTTTAGCATTGAGAACTTGTCTTTGATTTCTAATGGCCTTATTAGCGGATTCGACCTTAGAATGAAAACTTTCAAATCTGGTTTGAGCAGCTAAGAGATCTTCTTTCACTTCGGCGCAGATATCCATATTTTTATGTCTTTGCCGATAAACTTCAGCAAGCTCTGGGTCGTTGAAGTTAGCAAAAGAGCTATGAGTGATAATCATGACAAGAGAAGCCATTATACTTTGCGCAAATATTTTCATTTCGTACTCCAAAATTGATAAGAATTTATGACAATGAAGTTGTGGCCAGTTCCTTCAAAGTTGGCGAAATATAAATGAATATTAATTTAAAAACAAGTGTTATTTTGACACCATGAATTACTTATAGGTAAAAGGTTGTTTCTAATTAAATTTCACAGACTCAGGTATAATAATTCGTTCACAACCAGGACAGCAATGAAGCTTAAGTTTTATTTCAATTGAATCAGCTAAGGCCTTGGGAAGAAGATAGCCGCAAAGTTGGCAGGTGTTTTTTACAGATATTTGAGTCAAAGGCTGTGCATCTTTTTTTTGTTTTTTTAAAATAAAAAGTTTATGTACTAATTTTTCAGGAAGTTCTTTTTCAAGAGACTTTATGCGAGATCTTTTTTGTTGGAGCTCTAAATATACTTCTTTATTGTTTTGAAGAATTTCTTGTTCAATTTCTTTGAGTGTTTCCTGTGAGCCTTGTAAAAAATGCTCAGCATCTTCTATAGCCTTATCTAATGTTTCAACTTTTTCTAATAAGTCTAAGCCAGCATTTTCTTTCGATTCTAGAAGAGTTTGCATGGATTGGATTTGAGTCTCTAAAGCTATTATTTGTTCTTGAGAAGAACTGCTTTTAAGGTGGTCTTTATCTTTTTTAATTTGGTTTGAAAGGGTTTGAATTGCTTTTTCTAGGGTGTCTAGTTCAGCCTGGGCTTGTTGGGATTGCTCCTTGTATAAAGTGAGTTTTTCTTGCCGTTCTAGACGCATATTCTCAATTTTTTCTAGGCGATTAAGTTCTTGAGAAATGGCCAATTCTAATTGGGGTAATTTTTGAGTTAAACTATTTAACTCTTTTAGAATTCTGAAACTTTCTTTTTGCAGCTTGTCCACCTTGATAAAATAATGTAGTAAATACGTATGATTAAAGTAGCTTATTTAGACCTATTAGCCAAGATTTCAGCCTATGAATATATTGTAGTCGATAAGAGACTATTAAATTTTTATCCTAAAATTCATGAGATTGTAGAAAAAAAGAAGAGTTTTGTTTTAGACGAACCAGAAGCTNGTAAGAATTTTGTGAAATATTCAGAAGCCTTAAACTTTTTTTTAGATAAAGGAATAACCCGGAAAAGTCGAATCCTGGCCATAGGAGGAGGTGCTACGAGCGATTTTGCTGGATTTGTAGCCGCTACAGTTTTGCGAGGTGTTTCGTGGGACATTATTCCTACAACACTTCTGAGTATGATTGATGCCTGTATTGGTGGGAAAGTCGGAATAAATACGATTCAAGGTAAAAATTTAGTTGGAGCTTTTCATCTTCCAGAGAGAATCATTTATTGTTTTGATTTTTTAAAGACGCTTGATGAGTTGGAGCTTTCGTCGGGCAAAGGTGAGCTTCTTAAATATGCCTTTCTTGATAAAGAAATCTATCATTATATTCTAGATTTTGGCCTTGATGAAGAATTAATCCTTAAGTGTGCTAAGTTTAAGCAACAAATTATTGAAAAAGACTTCCAGGAAGCCGGTCAAAGAAAAATTCTAAATTTAGGACATACATTTGGCCATGCAATTGAAAAGCTTATGTCCATTCCCCATGGGATAGCTGTTTATTATGGCTTAGAGATGATCATAAGGTTGTTTAATCTTGAATTGTATAAGGATTTATCATATGCAAAAGAAAAAATTTCTTTAGAGATTTCTCCTCTTCAAAAAATGGATTTTGATCATTTTTGGCAATATTTAAGTTATGATAAAAAAAGAATTTATAAGGGTATTGAATTTATTATCATTGATGAAAAAAGGAACGTCTCAGTTGTCTTAAAAGAGCTTGCTGAGGTTAAAGCGAATATACATGACTCCAAATTTTATTCAACTTACTTCAACTAATTTACCAGAGATTGTCTCTTGTCCTACCTCTAAGTCTTATGCAAATCGCTACTTGATTGCGGCTGTTTTATCAAAGCAAGAAATAGAGTTAGCCAAATTACCTTCTTCAACGGATGTAACGGATTTATTAAAAAATTTAACAGAAGTTGGAGTTCATTTCCGTCATAAAAAAGAGACATTGACAGTTGTCAGTTCATTTCCACAATGTGAAAAAAAGCAAAAAGAGCCGATTCTTCTTTCTGGCAGTGAAGGAGGAACGACAATTCGATTCCTGTGTGTTCTGCTTGCCCTCGGACAGAATAAATATGTGCTCCCACTCAAGCAAAGAATGGCAAAAAGGCCAATGGAAAGTTTGATGGAAAAAATTAAAGAACTTGGTGGTACTGTTGAATTAAAAGATTCGAAACTATTTATTCAGGGACCTATAAGCCTTGAAGGAAGAATTGTTATGGACTGTTCTGAAACGACTCAGTTTGCATCTGCTTTAGAGTTGTGCCAGGCCAGTGAGGATTTTTCTTTTGAGCTTATTGCGCAAAACTTATCAGCTTCAAAAAAATATTATTTAATGACAAAGCATGTTGTTCATCAAATAAAAAAAAGTAAATTTCATGTTATTCCACCTGACTTTAGTTCATTAGGATACTTTGTTGCTTATGCCCTTTTTAGGCAGAATATACTTATTCAAAATGTTTTAGAGATGGATGCATTACAAGCAGACTCTAAAATTTTTGAGATCGTTAAAGCAATGGGAGGAAAGTTCAGTTTTACAGAAAAAGGGCTATGGATATATCGTGCTGAAAACTTATCAGGCTTTGAGGTAAACGGAGAGGAGTGTATTGATTTAGTGCCTACTCTTTTTTTTATGGCCTGTTTGGCAAAAACACCTTCTACCATTTTTAATATACATTTATTACGTTTAAAGGAGAGTGATAGGCTAGCTGGTCTGCTTGATATTTTAAACTATTATGGTGTGGAATATTGTTTAGAAAATGTTAAGGATCAGATAAAAATTTTCCCATTAAGTGAAGAAAAACAAAGTTTTTGGCAAAAAAAACAGGCAATATTATCTCCTGAATTTGATCATCGAATGGCGATGGTAAGCACTTTATTTTTAAAGGCTCTAGGCTATGGTAAACTCATGAATTTTTCAAGTGTTAACAAATCATTTCCTCTCTTTTTTGATTACTTTGGTAAATAATTTCTCTTTGAACTTCGCAAAATTAGACACTTAGCTAATGTATTCTTTTACTTAAAAATGAATTTTGGCTTTATAATAGTATTGTTTAATAAAGTTTATTTTAAGGAAGAAAATTCCGATGAGGAGCTGTAAGATGCTAATTAATGAGAAAGACTTAAAGGTTCATTTTGATGGGGATGAAGAGCTTATTGGGGAGCTTTTGGAAGTGTTTGAAGAGACTTATCCCGAAACACTTTTAGCGATTAAAAGTTCTATTGAGACGGAAAACTTTCAAGATTTAGAGCTTCATGCGCATACGCTTAAGGGAATGATTGCTAATTTTTTTGCTGAGGATTTAAAACAAAAAGCTTTTATTTTGGAACAACAGGGAAGGAACAAGGAGAAAACAGAGCTTATAGAAAATTTTAATGAGCTCAATCAAAAACTTCCGTTACTTGTTAATGAATTAAAGGCGATATTATAGTGAGATAAAGGATTACTAAGATGAATGCTACTACGTCAAAGGGAAAGCTTCTTTTAATCGATGATGATGAGATGAATGGGATGCTCTTAAAAAAACGTCTTATCAAAAGAGGTTTTGAGTGTGAGTATGTTCAGTCAGCTGATGAATGTTTTGAAGTTTTAAATCAACAGCAATTTGACTTAGTTTTACTGGATATTATTATGCCCAGGGTTTCAGGTATAGACGTATTAGTGCAAATTAGAAAACAAAAGAATAATTTCGAACTACCCGTAATTATGGTTACGGCCAAAGATGAAGCTAGTGATGTCGTTGAAGCATTAAAGAAGGGAGCAAATGATTATATCACTAAGCCAGTTAATATGGAGATTGCTGAAGCAAGAATTAAAACTCAATTAAAAATTAAAACTCTCATTCATGAGAGTTTACATTTAAATAAAATTAATACGATTAACACTATGGTGACAACACTAAACCATGAAATCAATAATCCTTTAGNNAATAATNCTATTGGAAATCTCTCTTTGGGGAAAGCAAATATTGATGAAACTCGTATCGAAAAAGCTTTAAATGCACTGAATAGAATTACTCAAATTGTAAAAAAGATAGAAAAAATCACTAGTGGTGAAGAGATTGAAGAGGTTAATTACTCTGAAACAGTCAATATGTATAAATTATAATGAAGCCACTATTAATAAGTCATTGTTTATTAGGGGAAAAAGTTCGTTATGATGGAGGTCATTGTCTACTTGCAACTTCAGTTATAAAGCGGTTAAAAAGGGAGTATGAACTTATTCCTGTCTGCCCAGAGGTGATGGCCGGCTTATCTGTACCAAGGTTACCAATTGAAATTGTTGATGGAAGAATTAGAACAAAAGATTTTGAAGACCTTACTGATCTTTTTATTCCTGTAAAAAAAAGAATTAAAAAAATTGTTGAAACTCATAAAATTCAAAGGGCTTTACTTAAGGAGCGAAGTCCTAGTTGTGGTAGCCGATATATTTACGATGGTCATTTTTCAGGTAACTTAGTTGCTGGAGAAGGTATTATCTGTACTTTTTTGAAAGAATTGAATGTTGAAGTTTTTTCAGAAAATGAAGTCGATCAATTAATGGGTAACTTGGGAAAAGAAAATTAGGTGAGTTTTGAAAGATTCTAACGGTTTTATAAAAAGTTCTCTTATCGCATCTGCAAAAATCAATAGTATTGGAAACTTTCTCGTTTTATTGGGAATATATATTATTACACCACCCTATAAAGAGTTTTATTCGATCTTTTGGGGGGCAACTGCTTTCATCTTCCTTTTAACTGCGTATGTAATTTTCTTAGTGTCAGTTTCAAGGTCAAATAAATGCGTACAAAAAATTAAAAACTATCAAGGACAATATGCTTTTTGTGTTTTATTAACAACTTTTCTCTTTGGTATTTTTCTAGTTTTACAAGGAGTTTATACAGGTTTTCTTTCAACAGCGCATTTAGGTAGTTGGGCATTTCTTATTGCTTATTTGGAGGCTCATGCCTCCTATCTTTATTATCGACCTTACCTTTTTTTATCAAGTTATATTATCTTTTACCTTCCTTCTGTTTTTTGGCTAATAAGTGTTGGGACTACGTTGAGTTATACTCTTGTTGGTATCATTTTTCTTTACGGACCTATTATCTTTCTCAGAGTTATGGAGTTGACGAAGCTAAAAAAACGAACTGAAGCTCTGCTTAAGCAAAGTCAGCAACGTCAAAAGCACCTTCAAACATTTTTAGATGAGATCCCTGCTAAAATTACTTGGCTAGATTCAGACTTGCGGTATATGGGAGTCAATAAACTTTTTGAGAAAACGAGTATGTTTGCTCATGAAAAGAGCTTAATTGGGGAGAAGTTTGGAACGAATTCCCCTGACTCTGTTATAACAAAAGAGATTGAGGGATTTCTTGCCTCATCCAAAAAAAAGCATAATTGTGAGTTGCTTATCTACTCTAATGGTGAAATGAGGTGGCACTTATGTCTTTTTAGTAAAAATAGCTTTGAACATGGAGATGAAGTTTTTCTCATTACAATTGATATCCATGAAAAGAAACTTATGGAGGAAAGATTAGAAAATCAAAAAGTGCTAAGCGATCAGGCATCAAAATTTGCGAGTTTAGGGGAAATGGCGGCTGGTATTGCTCATGAAATTAACAATCCGCTTACAGTTATTGAGGGAAGTGGAAGAATACTTAAGTCTTTAGTTGAAAAAAACAACCTACATAAAGATGATGTTTTAAAACAAATTGATAAGATTCTAGATACTAACGATCGAATAGTTCAAATTATTAAAGGAATGAAGGACTTTAGCCGAAATCATGAAAACGACGAATTAAGAGCTGAAAAACTTAAAGATATTGTTGAATCAACTTTATTATTTTGTACTCAAAAGTTTAAGCATAATGGTATTATACTTAAACTTGGTGTCATTCCTGATGACCTTTTTGTTTTAACTAAACCTCAACAGCTCAATCAAGTTATTTTAAATTTTTTAAATAATGCCTTTGATGCTGTTATAAATATCGATGGCGAAAAAGAAATTGAAGTTTATTTTGAATCAGATGATGAGTTTTATATTATTTGCGTGGCAGATAATGGTAAAGAAATTGTTGATTTCTCTAAAATCTTTACTCCTTATTATACTACAAAGGCACCGGGGAAAGGAACAGGCATAGGACTAAGTATTTCGCAAAAAATAGCTTTTGCACATAATGGCTTTATTAAGGCCCTTCAAGAAAACAAAAAAACCATATTTAAGCTTTTTATTCCTAAGAGTAAACGTTGACTTGAGGGAGTATAAGAGTAAAGCAACTACCAACACCTTCTTGGGCAGAAATGATTAATTCTCCTTGATGAATTTCCGCAATTCTTTTACAAGTAGATAATCCAATTCCTGACCCTGGAAAGTCATTCTTGCTATGAAGTCTTCCAAAAGGACGAAGAATTGTTTTTATATGCTTTTGATCAAATCCAATCCCATTGTCGCAGATTTTGATATTAAATTTTGATTGATTTAGGTCTGTATGAATTTTAAGGTGAAGCTTTTGGTTTGGCTTTTTAAACTTAAGTGCATTTGAAAATATATTTTGTAAGTAAACTTGAATTAATTCTTTATTAGCAAAGAACTCATTTTGTTTGATTTGAATATCGTATTCTATATCATTTTCATTAAAAAGAAGATTGGTTTGAACACTATCTAGAAGATCATGAATATTTAACCTTGTGTAGTGATGTTTTTCAGCTGTGAGCTTAGAATAATTGAGAACGGCATTGATTTGTTCTACCATATTAACAGAAAGCTCTTTAATTTCTTTTAGATGGTTTTGCGCTTCTTGTGGTATTTCTTGGTTGTAATCCAATTCAATAAAATCGACATAATTAGAAATTTTTTTGATGGGAGATTGAAGATCATGACTTGCGACATAGGCAAATTGTTCAAGATCTTCATTGGACTTTTTTAGGTTGGCAAAAGCATCTCGAAGTTTACTTCCCATATCTAGAATTTGATTGGCCAACACCTTTAACTCATCGTTTGGAAATTTAAAAAGCACCTTCTTATTTATATTATATTCTTCTTTTGAAATTTGATTTGATATTTGTAGAATTTTTTTGATTGAATAAAGCATCCTTTTAGAAATGATACCACTAAGAAGGCAGGCAATGATGAATGAAATGAGAAAAATCGATAATGTTAAGGTGTAGGCTTGATGTTGTGAATTGGTTAGCAGTTGGAGTTCTGTGTTTTTTTTTCTTAAAAAATATTTGTTTAAGTTTTTTAAGGCAAATTCAGAAGGGGTATCATCAACTTTTATTTGTTTATCTATTTCATTAATGGGGATATTTTTATTGATGAGCTCTTTGGCAGTTTCTAACTTCTTTTTATATTCTAAGATCATAAACCTTAAAGTCGTAAGTGTATTAAGTTCAATTGGGTCTAAATTGTCTAAACTCATATATTCTTGAATTGTCGTTAAGGCCATTGTGAAGTCTTTTTTTGCCCGGTGATAATAGACTATGTCACCACGAAGAATATAATTTTTGAAGGTATGGATTCCATGTCCATAACCTATCTGATTAAATATTTTTGAAACAAGAACCTGTCTATGAGCATAATTGTTAATATAAGACTGAGTCGCAAGATTACTATCGGAGATTAATTTTCCACTAGTTAAGGCCCCAATCATTAACAGGAAAAGTGGTATTAAGCTTGCACTTAATAATTTTTTAGTTATCTTCATGTTTTTTTTCTCCAGTTAGGTACTTAAATAATTTATAATAATCTAAGAAGAATTGGAAATTATGAATTATAACGAATGTGAAAATTTTTTGATTGGTATTGATCAAATGAAGTCGCTGATTAATAGCGATGGACCAATCTATGTTGTTGATGATGATGTTAACCAACACTTGATAATAGAAAATTGTTACCAAAGGGCCAAAAGAGATAATGATCTTATTTGCTTTAGTAGTGGTGAAGAGTTTATCTTAAATATTAAAGATATCTTAACAAGTGAGGTCCCCTTACCAGAAGTTATTTTTTTAGATATCAATATGCCCAAAATGGATGGCTTTGATGTTTTAAAGACGGTTAGAGATTTAGAGGGGGATAATCCTTCTCTAAGAATTATCATGTGCACAACATCTTTTAGAAATCAAGACCAACAATTAGCATTAAAATTGGCAGCAAATGGCTATTTTTCTAAGCCTTTATATGTGACCAATTATATTGAACTTTTTAAACAGCTTTAGTGTTGGATGGTGAGAATCGCTGATCCTTGGATTATAATATCAGTAATAATCAATGCTCCCATTGGGGCATGAGATCCTATCTTTACATCGTTAATTTCTATTCTTTCGATATGTGAGGGAAACTCAACTGATGAGTTATCGAGAAAGATTTGGAACCCTCCGTAGTTAACACCTTTTATGATAACTTCTCCAAAAGTGATACCAAAGTTTTGAGAGATGTGACTAAGACGATCTAGAATCATCTGGTGATCAATATTAGCAGAGGTTTCTTGAAGTTGACTAAGTTCTTGGTTGATATAGGATTCAATTGATATTTCTAGGCTGATTTGATTTAACTCTTCATCATTCAACGGCTTGAATTTAGCAAAAACGCTTGAGGTCTGCATGAGTAAGATAAATAGAATGGCCAGTTTCATAGGTTTTATCTCCAATTTGATAGACTATTTACGGCATGAAAAAAGGTGTCCTAGGGCAGTTAAAAAAGCATTATCTTTTAAACTTTGCCAAAATTGGGGACAATCATCGGTTAAGCACTCTGGGTAGCTATAACTTATAACATGATCATGTTTTTTCCCTGTCTTAAGATGAGAAATTTTAATTTGAAATCCCATTCTCTGTTGATAGGTAGGGTTTTCAGGATCAAACTCATCACTTTGATCAGTTCTTTTTATATAAAGTTTATAAGTCGAGGACTGTGAGTTTAATATGAAGTTTTTCTTTTGAAGTAATTCAGTTGCAATTTCAATTGCCTTTGGAGATAAACCGTGTTGGTTTAAGGCTTGGGTGTCGAGTGTGCATACGTTGGCATAAGCGCTTGATGCTGTAAAAAGTAATAAAAGAACGATTTTCATACTTATTTCCTATTTAGATTTTTATTTTTCAAAAAATAGCAAGGAATAAGTAAAGAGGCTAGGGGGAGGGAAGTTCTTTCAGGGTTTAGTGAAATTTACTATCTGGGGTGGTAGTAAGTTTGCTTTAAATGGAGGAAAAATGAAACTTTTCGTATTGAATTTAATGTTACTTACCTGCTTGTCTAGTTTTGCTCATAGTATGTATGGAGTATATTCTTTTGATCATTTCTTAACGAGGTTAGACTTACAACCTATGAGAGGTTATAACCCTGAAGATTGTCCTAAAAAAATCGAAGTCCAGGAAGATCAAGTTTATTTAACTGGAAACACTTTTTCTGGTAAGGAAGAGGCAAATAAGCTTTTTGTTCCTGAAGCGAGCTTTTTAAATGAGAGTACTAGTCTGATATTTCAAATTAGTACACTAGGATTTAGAGTTAATAGAAATGCCAATTCGGTACAAATGATTGTTTATCCTGTGGGAAATGTTTCTTCAAAGACAGAGCTTTTACGTTGTCAGTATACACAATGAAATTTAACTTGCGTTTGTAGTGCAATGTTTTTTGTGGCTTCATTCATAGGTGATATACATTTATTAAACATGATTTGATATAAGGAAACGATGAAGACTAAAGAATTTTTCATCATAACATTATTTTTTTATCCTTACTTTCTTACTCATGCTGTGTCATTACAGCAATTAATAAAAGATCTTAAGTCTCATCCTAAGGTTAAAACTTTAGAGCTGGATAGGCAGACATCTAGGGTTAAACGTGTGGGACAGTATTTGAATTGGGCCCCCTCAGTTACACTCGACCGAACATGGATGGGATATTCGACTTCTAGCTCTAGTCAATCTCCTTTAGAGTACGAAAGACTTTCTTTAAAGGCAGATCTAAACTTATTTAATGGACTTGAGGACTATGCCAGCTTGAGAGCAACTCAATTCTCGGAAGAATCAACGAAATATGATACCCAACAAAGATGGCAGAAAATTCAAATTGAGGCAGCAGAAAATTATATCCGATGTTTTCGAGATAAAATGTTATACGATGAAGCTACTAAAAATTTAGAAATGCGTAGAAAATTAGCCCAGGTTGCTAAGGTTCGCTACCAAAAAGGTTCTTTGTCACAAGAAGGATATTTAAAATTAAAAATTGATTATCAATTAGCTATTAACGATCAATTAGATCAAGAACAATCCTTAAAAGCTTGTTTTAGGGAGTTGGAGTTTTGGACAGAAAGTGAACTTGATTTAGAGAAACCTGAGTTATTAGATAAAATTAAGCAGAGTTTGAATCAGCATGAAAAATCATTAGAGGCTCATCCAGGAGCGATTTCACGACAAAAGTTTTATGAGCAAGCACAGTGGGAGGTTGTGACAAGTAGAAGTTCTTTTCTACCCAAATTTAACCTTTCATTTAGCAGCTATCCTGCTACTGAATATCAAGAAAGAGAAGAGAGTGTGTTTTTTTCTATTAGTTGGCGTTTATTCGATAGGGGAACTCAGTGGTCTCGTCATCAAGTTAAAAAAATTGATGAACGGTTAGCTAAATTACAAACTGATATTTATACCAAAGAAGTCAAACGTGACTCTTTACAAGAAAAAGAAAAAATCCAGCGTTACTCAAAACAATATAATAATAATGCAGAAAATAGTAAGTTGGCCTCAGGTATTTTCTCTTCTAGCTTAAAGCGTTTTGAAAGAGGAGTCATCAGTAGTAACGAAGTGGCATTGGACCAAGGGCGAGTGATTAATGCACGCAACGCTAAGTGGAACTCTTGGTATCATTTATATCATTCTTGGCTTAAGCTAATTGAAGCCTCTGGGGAGAGTTTGGAGAAAGTCTTTTAAATCTATATTTTCGAAAAATGTTTATTTGTTAAAAGATCAAGGAATTGCAGATAGCGTTTTTTCTTACCAAGTTTAAAAGAATTAAGGATCGTGTTTATTACTCGATGACAAAATAATATGTTTTGGGGGTTAATTTCTTTTAAGTAGTATTTAAGTAGGTCTTCTCTTTGATTTTCATCCCAGCTCATTATAGAAAACTCTTCAGGCTCAAATTCAACTTGAACTTCTACGGGTAAATTATTGTTTTCGATAAAAACCATAAATTCAGGGAGATGATAAGCATTAAGAGATTGGACTAAAAAGTTTACCGATAAAATAAATGTACCATATTGGTGTTGTTCTCTTTCTTTCTGGTATTTCTGCAATTCCATTACGGTTTTGACAACTTTGTGAAGATGACAA
>PAKC01000010.1 GCA_002706205.1 Halobacteriovoraceae bacterium | reverse complement strand
TTTTAAAAAATCGATCAAAGCTATAAACACTATTGTCATAGTGAGCGATTCGCTCTTTGTTTTTTGTGAGATTTTGCGTAGGGAAAAGTTTTTCTGATTTTTTATAACGAAGTTTATAAGGAGAATGGCTTCCTCTTTGGTGCAAAACAATAAATTTCTTTTCGATTGGTGATGAAAAAAAATGTTCTAGTTCATCTATAAGTTTTTTATCATCCGCTAGATTTGAATCTTCTAGCTTGGGATCAATCATTTCAAGATTTTTATAATGATCGATATATTTAGGGCAAATGCTATTGGTAATATAACGGAGTTGTTGTTGTGATTGAGATGAATAAAAATAGGTTTCAAAACTAGAAGCTTTGGCCAATTTAAATAAGCATCTTTTGCCCTTTAAAATAATATCTCTACCACCCAATCCATAGGTTGAGTTCATAAACATGGCAACGGCAACATCGGTAGAAACTCCAGAAGAAATACCTCTAAAATAGAAAAATTGAGAGTTTTCTTTGAGAGAGTCAAGGTAAGGGGTCGTTATTTTGGGGTAGCCTAGTAAAGACAGATGGTTTGCTGAAAGACTCTCTCCTAGAACAACGATAATATTTCCCTGAAAGGGTTTTGTTTGTTGAAAGCTAATTTTAGTAGTGGTTTTGGGAGGAAGTGATGAAGGGGTAAGTTTTTGCGGTAAAATTCTTCCTAAAAAATAGGAAAGACTGAGATAGATATTCGTTCCCATAAATTCTTCTGAGGAAGGCTGTCTTCCCCAAGTATTTCCGGTGAAAAAAGTTCTGGCCGGATTAAATATGAAATAAAAAATAAAAATAAAAACAACCCATTTTTTTGTTTTTATTTTGGAGTGAAGTTTTTTATCGGCATAGAAGGTTAAGCTTAGGCCAAGGCTGAGTATCGAAATGGGGAATGTGAAAAGATTTAAATTAGGGATAAGCGTTCCAAAGACTTCTGCGGACTCAGCAAATAAAAGATAAATGGCGTAAGGATAGACTGGCATGCCGTAAAATTGAATATGCATCATTTGAAAAAAACTCAATAAAAAAATAAAATTCATTGAGATAAGGCGCAAGGGTCTTTGACGGATGAAACTAAAAATATAGATGAATAAAAAAAGTGTTACATAATTTTGTAAAGGCACAGTAAAGGGCATTTGACCAAAATATTTATAGAGAAATTCAGATAAAATAGTTATTAAGTAAACTGTAGTGGCCAATAAAAGATTATTCATGGATTAAGTGTAACTTAAAATAAGAGAAATATGAAAGAATATTGATTAGCCTATTTTAAAGAGTTATGATGAAAAAAATGAAGGAATAATAATGAAAAAGGTTTTTGTTACAGGTGCAGCCGGCTTTATAGCCAGCAAGGTGTGTCAGCTATTGTTAGACAGTGATATTTTTGTTGTTGCAGTGGATAATTTAAATACATATTATGATCCCGCCCTGAAAAATTTTCGTGTGGAAAAGCTAAAAAAATATAAAAATTTTGAATTTCATGAAATTGATATTGAAGTGAAAGCTGACTTAGATTCTTTGTTTGATAGTCATCAGTTTGAGGCCATTTATAATCTAGCTGCAAGGGCCGGAGTTCGTTATAGTATTGAAAACCCAGATGTTTATGTTAGGACTAATGTTTTAGGAAATCTAAATCTTCTAGAACTTGCTCGTCAGCATCAAGTCAAAAAATATATTCTGGCCTCAACGAGTTCTTTATATGCGGGAAAGAAAATGCCTTTTGTCGAAACGCTTGATGTAAGTGAGCCTATTTCTCCTTATGCTGCAACAAAAAAGAGTGCTGAAGTTATGGCCTATACTTATCATCATCTCTATGGGATTGATGTCTCTATTGTTCGCTATTTTACTGTTTATGGCCCCTTAAGTCGTCCAGATATGGCTCAATTAAGATTTATGCTCTGGATTGATCAAGAAAAAGAGATCCAGCTCTACGGAGATGGAACTCAATCGAGAGACTTCACTTATGTTGATGATATTGCAAAAGGAACCATCTTGGCCGAAAAGAAATTGGGATTTGAAATCATAAATCTTGGTGGTGGTAATAATCCTATTGAGGTCAATCAGATGATCCAAACTTACGAGAGTCTTTTTTCTAAAAAAGCAAAAATTAATTATCTTCCCTTTAATAAGGCGGATATGAAGTCTACCTGGGCCAATATTGAAAAGGCAGAAAAACTCTTGGGCTGGAAGCCACAAGTGAGTTTTGCACAAGGTTTAGAAAACTGTGTGAAACACTATCAGGATCAGGCGGATTTCTACAAAAACATCAAACTTTAAAATTAACTAAATTTAATAATTCAAAGAATTTTTCTTTTTCATTTTGATTTGAATGTTGACATGCAATTGTATGATTCAATTCGCCAAGTTCTTTTCTAAGTTCTTGGTTTGTAATAAGTGTTTCGATTTTTTCGGCCAGCTCTTTGGCAGATAAGCTATTAAGTATGAATTCTGAACTCTTATCAGTCAGAAGTTCTGAGGCTCCCACATGGGGACCTAGAATCACCGGCTTCTTACAGGCCATGGCTTCAAGAACACTAATTCCAAATTCTTCAATATGAGCAGGAAGGATGAAGATGTCTAGGGTTTGAAAGTATTTTTCAACCTCATCAGTAGGCGGAAGAAAACTCACAGGAAAGGGAAGTTCTTGGATTAATTGATGAAATGGTTCAGACTTATCTTTTCCAGCGATAATAATATGTAAATTATGTTGGGGCGAGACCTTTTTAAGAGATTCAAGAAGTAATTGGACATTTCTTTTTTTGAAATTACCAGAAGTAATAAGACCGAGGGTGATTGTTTCGGCTTCTATATTAAGCTCGTTATGAAGAGTAGAGATTTCTGATTTTAAAAACTTGTCAGCATTGAAATTAGGATAATGAACAATAATCTCTTTATCAGATAAATCGTAGCGATTTATAAGATCTTGTTTCATCATATTAGAGTTACAAACAAGCAACTTAAAATCTTTTTTAGTTAAAATTTCATCGTGAATCTGTCCAACTTCGTGATCTGCTGGGATTTGTTTGCCGTGAATCAACTCATAGGCAAGATGAACACAATTATGAATAAAACAAATGTCTTGGCTTATAATATCACCATGGCCAATAATCAACTCTGGTTTGTATTTCTTTATAAATTTAGAGACCCTTTTTTGATAAAATTTACGCCGGTATAATCCGCTAAAAGGCCAACGAAATGTTTTTACAGGATTGCCATTAAGTTCTTTAATCGGAGCTTCGAGAATTCTTTCTGCTATAACATAGGGGGTAATATCAGTATCATTTAAAGCTTCTAAATGAGAGAGAATGAGTTTGGGAACACCTGAGCGAATGGCATTGATATCTTTTTGGGAGATTAAAATTTTTTTCATTCTTGGACCCTGTGATCAACTCTTTTACTGCTTTTAAACAAGACCAATGTACAAAATAAATAAACAAGGTAATAGTGTCGAGCAATAAAGCCGTGGATGTAAGCATGCTGGCGCATAACTAAAGACCAAAGACTTGCAACCAAAACAGCTGATAATAAGCTATAGCAATCATTTTTTGAAATTGAGAACTCAAATTTATAATTTTTAACTCGAAACTCTATTTTTTTTACAAAATACAAGCCTAGAACGATCCAAACATAATTAATAAGATTTACAGCTGTATATTTACCTCGGCCAGCAACTCGCCATAAAAAGTCTTTTGCTACTGAAAAAGGATTTAAATCTCGCGCACTCGTGATTTTGTGATTGGTTTTTCCTAAATTATCGAAACGATATTTAGCAGAATGAAAAAGATCATTAAAAGCCTCATCGAAGGTTCCGTAATATAAAACAACTTGGTAAAAATGAATAAGATGAGCAGCACTAAAGCCCAGACCACTAAAGAAAGTCGTGATAAACCAATCACTCCATTTTAACTGGAGTTTTGTTCTAAAATAAAAGAAAACTGGTAATGTAAAAAAAGTAGCTAAGAAAGCATAGTCAAAAGTCATCCACCCTTGAAAAAAACCTAAGAAAGCTAAAAGAAGGTAAAAAAATATTTTTTTAGAGTTGTGACTCCAAAAATAAGATAAAGTCACAATTTGCAAGAGTAAAAGACTGAATGCATAACCCTGATGGTGTAACCCATGCCAATAATTATGAAACATGGGGGGAAATAATAAAACTAAGGAAGCTATAAAGGCATGGCCCACAGGAAGAATAGTAAATATAAATGAGAAAAAAATGATGGCCACAGAAAAGTTAAAGAGGATCGGCTGTGTTCTTAAAAGAAACATTTTGGGGCCAAAGACTTTCATTAAAGGGGTTGCTAAATATTCAGACCCTGGTGGGTAATGAGTATAAATATAGCTGCCATCTGGATTGCGTTTACATTCTCCTTTATTTTTTCCTCTGAAGCCAGAGCCATCGTGAAGTTTAGAGTAGCAAAGATCTGGCAATCCCGCAGCTTTGCTAAAACCTTCTTGGGCATAATAATAAGCTCCACGCACAGTATTGGCTTCAGAGTAGCCGTCTGCGACAAATGAGACATCACCATTTAAATAAATAACAACAGCAAATTCTTTGAGTAAAAATAAAAAAAGAACTCCGAGAATCATTTTAAATTTTTTAATTTTAAATTGTTCTTTTATCGTTGGGAAAAAAGATTCTTGATACATATATTATCGCCTTTACACGGAGGAGACTCGGTGACATGAACACATGGTGAACAATGAACTTGTTTATAATTAATAGTCTCGTTAATATTGGGAATGGGTTTGAGTAAGGAGTGGGGGGAAGTCGGCCCAAAAAATGTTAGCATCTTGAGATTCATGAGTCTTGCATAGTGTAAGAGAGCAGAGTCAATTGCCCAAAACTCGTCGAGTTGAGCCATTTCTTGTAGACTTTCTGCTAGTTTAGTTTTTCCACATCGGTCAAAAAATTCGATAGGTAGCTTTTTAGGCTTAATTTGTTGAATGATTTTCTCCGAAAAAGATGAATCTTGTGGGGCCCCAAAGAAATAGACTTTATATTTTTTGTGCGGATTTATATTTTTTATAAACACTTCTTCCCATTCCTTTGCAGTGAGCATGCGCTCTTTGGAAAGATCTGAACAAGAATGACCAATTCCAATTTTTATTGCATCAGATCTTTTCGTTTCTTGCTGAGGGAAGAATTTTTTGAAATGATTTCTAACTTCTGAATAAGGAGGAATTTGAGCACCTATTAATTGGCTGAGTTCTTCGTAAAAATACCATGAGCCATAATAAAGATTAAAAAAAACGAGATGAGTTGAAAAGTTTGTTCGACTTTTGACATCCTCTCGATAAAAACCAATCCTATTTCGAGCACAGCTAAATAGAGCAAAAATAGTCGTCAGTCTTGAATAAACTTCCCAGTCAATAATAATGTCTGTTCTAAAGAGTTTTTTTAATCCACTCAGTGAGCTTGTTAAAAGTTTTAAAATACTACTGTCATCTAAAATAAGAATTTCATCAAAAATGTGTAGTGTTTTAGCGAAGGGGGCAATACTTTTCGTTGTCAGAATTTGAAGTTTATGATGAGGATAGGCTTTTTTTATTGCATAAAGTGCTGGTAAGCCAATAACCAAGCTCCCTCCTCCTAGAAGCTTAATTATAGTAATATCACCCTGGGGAATAAGAGAGTGATCTCGTTTGAGCAGTTTTCCTAGTAAAATGACAATTGGCCTAAGAACAATGATAAGTGTCCCACCAATATATAAATCTATGGCCTTTTTTATATTTAAATGCATTATTCCCTCGAAAAAGATGCTAGCAAATGACATTTAAAAGGTCTATGAAATGATTTAATGCTTTGCGCTTTTTGCTAAGAGAATTGATATTTTCATATGACTTAAGTATGGTAGATAAAATGAAAGATTTAAAACAGCAGATATATAAAGCCTATAAGGATTTTGATCAAAAAACCCTAGATCAAAATCTCACTTATTTTCAAACTTTGTTTGAAAAGTATCAAGAAAATAAACAGCAAAGACTGCTACTTAAAGATGAACAAAATAATTCTCATATTATACCTTACTCAATTGCTACAGAGTCACAAAAAGCAGTTTTTCATATAGAAGATTATGAAAATTTAGAAACTGTGAATACTAAATGTTTAAAGGACTTTGGTTTGCTTACTTGTAAGATGCAAGCGGGGCTTGGGACAAGCGTAAAACGGGATGATTTATTAAAAAAATATACCTCACGAGCAGATCTAGGTTCAAAAGGAACAGATCTTTTTATAGACTATGAGGGGAAGACTCGGTCTATTGCTGAAGTTCAATTATTGTATGCAGAAAAAGACAAAGAGCAATTTCATTATATAGCCTTTCAAAATCTTATTAATCATGAAACACAGCACGCTGTGAATGAAATTTGGAATTATAAACATCCTCGTCTTGATAAGACATACAACGAAGTTTTTAATTCAGAGCAATTAAAACGTTATCCAGAGATCTATCAATTGATGATGCCCACGATTGATGAAGAAAATGAAATTAGCTTTGATCGTGTCGCTCCTGCTGGACATGGTTTCTTAGGATTTGTTGAATTGTTAAACATTTTCAAAGAGCAAGAATCCGTAAAAGAAGTCATGACCATTGGCAATGGAGAGGACCTTCAGTCAAATCCCGACACGAAAATTTTAAGTTGGGTAATAGAAAATGAGATTCCACTTACAATGATAACAACTACGAAGTTAGAAAAAGATAAAAAAGGGGGGCAACTTGCTTTGGTTGAGCAAGAAACTCCTTATGTGACTATTGTAGAAAAGGCACAAGCGCAAAAGGCCGGTCAGCTAAGTTATTTTGAGCAATTGGGTTTGCGTGCGGGAGATGATAAAGCTCTATTTAATACGAATATAGTAGTGATTAATAAAAAAGCTTTAAAAGATGCTTTCCAAAAATATTTAAGGGTGAGTGAGAGTGAATTCATGCGTATCATTGCTCCTGATCTGATAAAAAATGAAAAAGAACAAAATGGAAAAAAATTTATTCAACTGGAAGGGGCCATTGGCTCAGTTATTCTTAATCTTGATAAGTTCTTTCGTACTAATTATAAGAAGCCATTGGTTAGTTTTTTAAATTTAGCTCCTCACAACAGAGAAAAGTTTTTTCTTCCCATTAAAAAAAGAGAAGACTTTGATGAAATTTATAGACTTGGCGAAAAGAATATCTTGTGAAGAAAACTAAACTTGTTTTAATTTATAATTCTCCTGCGATTTGGGTTGAAAATGATCTTGAAATTTTGTCTGAAAATTATGAGACAAAAGCTTTGTTTATTAACTCATTTCGAGATTATAATGTACAAAATTTAAAATCTTTAATGACAGCCGATATATATTATTTTTGGTTTGGCAGTCTTATTTTTTTTCCAGCAATACTATTGGCAAGTTTTTTAAGAAGAAAAAAAATTGTCGTTGCAGGAGGTTATGACGTAGCGGCTTATCACAAAGAAAATTATGGTGCTTTTACATTTAGTTTTGTTTCAAGACTCTTTAGAAGAATATTTTTTTTATTTGCAGATAAAATTTTGGCCGTATCTCGTTTTACTAAAAATGAAGCAATAAAAAATGCAAATATCAAGTCACACAAAATTGAAGTCATCTATAACACGGTTAAGAATTTTTATGTAAATGATGAGTTTCGTAAAAAAAGTGTTATTATGGTGGCCAATATTGATGATGAGCGGTATCGGATTAAAGGGTTTGATCGTTTGCTTGAGTTAGCAAAGGCCATGCCGGATGTTTGCTTTACCCATGTAGGTAAGATTTCTACAGATATAGCTAAAAACATTTCTTTTCCAAAAAATCTAAAATTATGCGGACATTACACTGAGTCTCAACTTATAGAGTTGTATAAAAAGCACTCTCATGCTCTTCAACCATCCCGTTATGAAAGTTTTTGTATGACTATTATTGAAGCCGCAGCCTGTGGTTGTTACCCTATTACTTCTGATGAGGGGGCCTTACCAGAAGTAATTGATGGTATAGGTAAAGCCGTGAGTTTTGACTCTTTGGATAATGTGATAGGCTCAGTAAGAAAAGAATTAACAATTGAGCGTAGCGCAAAAGATATATCTATCAGGACGCTTGATAAGTATGGTTTTAGTGTGCGCCAAAAGAAGCTCTTAGAGTATTTACGGGGTTTTTTATAGACAGAATCCGATAAATATTCTTTAATTGACAAACTTAAAAACAATAAATGACGTAGGATTTGGTTATGCAATTTATAGACCTAAAGGCACAGTATAAACTTGCTGAAGATGCAATTCAAAAAAGAATTTCCGACGTTTTGACCCATGGTCAATATATTATGGGAAAAGAAGTTTCAGAGCTTGAAGAAAAATTGGAACAATTTGTTGGGTGTCAGCATGCTATGACTTGTGCCAATGGGACTGATGCTTTAACTATTGCTTTAGATGTTTTAGGTATATCTGAGGGAGATGAGATTATTTCGACTCCTTTTACATTTTTTGCTACAGGAGAGACAGTTGCTATTAAAGGAGCTAAACTCGTTTTTGCTGATATTGATAAAGATACTTATAATATCGATGTAAGTCGTATTGAGGAAAAAATAACCAATAAGACAAAAGCCATCCTTCCAGTGTCTTTATATGGTCAAATGTCAGATATGGAAGCTATTATGAAGATAGCTCAAAAGCATAATCTTCCTGTTATTGAAGATGCAGCTCAAAGTTTTGGGGCAGAAATAAATGGTCAAAAATCTTGTTCTATTGCGACCATTTCAACTACAAGCTTTTTTCCGGCTAAACCTTTAGGTTGTTATGGAGATGGTGGTGCACTTTTTACTAATGATGAAAAACTTGCGAAGGCCATAAAAGAAACTAGAAATCATGGACAATCAGCTAGATATACTCATACAAGACTTGGTTATAATAGTAGGCTAGATACTTTGCAAGCTGCTATTTTGTTAGAAAAGCTTGCAATGTTTCCCAAAGAAATTGAGTTAAGACAAAATATTGCAATGAGATATGATGAAGCTTTTAGAAATAGAGTGAAGACGCCTCATGTTAAGCCTGGGTTTAAGTCAGTTTTTGCTCAATATACGATTGAAGTTGAGGATAGAGAAAATTTCATTGATAATATGAAAAAGGCTGATATTCCAATAGCTGTTCATTATCCTATTCCTATACATCATCAACCAATCTTTAAGGATTTAGGCTATGGCAATCAGAGTTATCCATTGGCGGAAAATGCTAGCTCTAAGGTGGTAAGCTTGCCAATGCATCCTTATCTTTCAGAAAAAGACCAAGATAAAATTATTAATACTGTATTAAAAAATATTTAGGAAAAATAATGAAAAACGAACTTTTAAAGCAACTCAATGATAAATCAGCTAAAATTGGTATTGTTGGTCTTGGTTATGTTGGTCTTCCTCTTATGATTAGATATTCTGAGGTTGGGTATAAAGTCATTGGTTTTGATATTGATCAATCAAAAATTGATTTATTAAATAGTGGTAAAAGCTATATTGAGCATATTAAGTCAGATGAAATAAAAAAATCTAAGGAAGTTGGCTTTGAGGCCACAACTGACTTTAAAAGAATTGGTGAAGTAGATGCGATTATTTTGTGTGTTCCAACTCCTTTAAATAAGTACAGAGAGCCAGATTTAAGTTTTGTTCTTGATACAACGGAGGCTTGTGTTCCTTATATGAGAAAAGGTCAGGTTATTTCTCTTGAAAGTACAACCTACCCTGGAACAACAGAAGAGGAATTACTGCCAAGAATTGAAAAAAGTGGTTTGAAAGTTGGAAAAGACTTCTTTTTAATTTATTCCCCTGAAAGAGAGGATCCAGGAAATCCTAACTTTACAACTAGAACAATCCCAAAGGTTTGTGGTGGACATACTGAAAATTGTTTAGAGGTTGGAGTTAAATTATATGAAGGTGTGATTGATAAGGTTGTCCCAGTAAGTTCAACAAAAGCTGCTGAGATGACCAAGCTTTTAGAAAATATTCATAGAGCGGTTAATATTGGGCTTGTAAATGAATTGAAAGTTGTTGCAGATAAGATGAATATTGATATTCATGAAGTTATTGATGCTGCTGCAACAAAACCATTTGGATTTGTTGCTTATAAACCTGGTCCAGGAATTGGCGGTCATTGTATCCCTATTGATCCTTTCTACTTAACTTGGAAGGCAAGGGAGTATGGAGTTCATACAAGATTCATCGAACTAGCTGGTGAAATTAATAGTGGGATGCCTAGTTATGTGATGAAGAAAATTGGACAAGGACTTAACGAAAGAAATATTACGATAAATGGCGCCAAAATCTTAGTGCTGGGAATTGCTTATAAGAAAAATGTTGATGATATGAGAGAATCTCCATCAGTTTTTTTAATGGAAAAGCTAAGACGCAGAGGTGCAGATGTTTCTTATTCAGACCCTCATGTTCCAGTGTTTCCAAAGATGAGGGAGCATTCCTTTGATTTATCAAGTGTAGAGTTAACTCCAGAGAATTTACAGTCTTATGATTGTGTGGTTTTAGCAACTGATCACGCTAAATTTGATTACGAGACAATAATTAAGCATTCTAAGTTTTTAGTAGATACAAGAGGCAAATTTAAGGAAAGATCTGAGAAGATCGTGAAGGCGTAAGCATGAAGAATTTTGCAGTCTTAGGGGTTGGTGGATATATCGCTCCAAGACATATTCAAGCAATTAACGATACAGGAAATAGAATTGTAACGGCAATGGATGTCAATGATTCTGTTGGAATTTTAGATAGGTACACACAAGATGTAGCTTTCTTTACAGATTTTGAAAGATTTGAATCTCATATTGATGAGCTTAAGGGGACTGATAAGGAAGTAAATTTTGTTTCTATATGTTCTCCCAATCACTTACATAGCTCGCATATGAAATTTGGGCTTCGTAATGGATGTGATGTTATTTGTGAGAAGCCATTAGTTTTATGTGAGTCAGAAATTGATGATCTTAAAAACTATGAAGATAAGTATGGAAAAAAAATAAATACAGTTCTTCAGCTAAGAGTTCATGACTCAATTATTGCTCTGAGAGATAAAATTCAAAACTCAGGTAAGAAAAAATATGAGATTGAACTTACTTACCTTACCAGCCGTGGCCCTTGGTATCACGAATCTTGGAAAGGAAATGCTCAAAAATCAGGTGGGTTAACATCTAATATCGGAATCCACTTCTTTGATATGTTAACTTGGATCTTTGGAGACCTAAAAAAGAATGAATTACATATGGCCAATGACTTAATGACAAGTGGCTATATGGAACTAGAGAAGGCCAATGTTAAATGGGTTTTAAGTGTTGATAGAAAGTACTTGCCTGAATCAGCTGTGAAAGATGGTAAAACTACTTATAGGTCAATAACTGTCGAGGGTGATGAAATAGAGTTCTCAGGTGGCTTCACAGATTTACATACAAAAGTTTATGAGCAAGCCGTAACGGGAAATGGTTATGGGTTGGAAGATGCTAGAGTTGCAATTAGAATTGTTGATCAGTTAAGATCAATGACTCCAATGGGTATTCAGGGGCATTCTCACCCAATGGTAAAAAAATTTTAAGGAATTTTGCAATGAACGACTATTTTAAGCATGAAACAGCAATTATAGATGAAGGAGCGCAAGTTGGAGTTGGTTCTCGAATTTGGCATTGGGTTCATATTTGCAGTGGAGCAAAAATTGGTGAGAAATGTTCTTTTGGACAAAATGTTTTTGTTGGAAATAACGTAACTATTGGTAATAATGTCAAGGTTCAGAATAATGTTTCTGTTTATGATAATGTTCATATTGAAGATGATGTGTTTTGTGGACCAAGTATGGTATTTACAAATGTCTACAACCCAAGGTCTGCAGTCACTAGAAAAGATGAATATAAAGATACTCTAATTCGTAAGGGGGCAACCATTGGCGCTAATGCGACAATTATTTGTGGTGTTGAGTTGGGGGAAAACTGTTTTATTGCCGCGGGAGCAGTTGTAAATAAAGATGTTAAGTCTTTTGCATTAATGGCCGGTGTACCTGCTAGACAGATAGGATGGATGAGTAAGTTTGGTGAGCAAATTAAACTTCCACTTGAAGGGGAAGGTGAATGGGTTTGTCCGAATACAGGAGAGAAATATATTTTAAGAAATAGTAAGATGGAAATTAGGTAATGTGTGGAATTGCAGGTATATTCAAAATATCAGGTGGTGCTTATTCTAATATTGATAAACACCTAGAGGTTATGGGTAAACTGATTGAGCATCGTGGTCCTGATGATAAAGGAATATGGTCTAATTCGTATATAGGATTTGCCCATCAACGCTTAAGTATTATTGATCTTGCTCAGGCTCACCAACCAATGAGCGATGAGGTTGGTAATACAATATGTTTCAATGGTGAGTTGTATAATTATCTTGAGCTTAGACAAGAGCTAAAAGACTTTTATCAATTTAAAACGAAATCAGATACAGAAGTAATTTTAGCTTCATACGCTAAGTGGGGAAGAGATTGCCTTTCTAAGTTTAGAGGAATGTTTGCCTTTGCTATTTGGGATGAGAGAAAGAAAGAGCTTTTTTGTGCAAGAGACCATTTTGGTATTAAGCCTTTTTATTATACTGTTGTTGATGGAGTATTTTATTTTGCATCTGAAGCAAAAGCACTCCTACCATTTGTTGAAAATATTGAAACAGACGAAGCTGCACTACAAGATTATTTTGTTTTTCAATTATACTTAGAAGGAAAAACCTTATTTAAAGGTATTAAAGAATTACCTCCTGCGCATTTAATTTCATTTGATGATGGTAAGGTAGAAGCAAAAAAATACTGGGAAGTTTACTACGATATCGATTTTAATCATACTAGAAAATATTTTGAAGAAAATTTAAAAGACTTACTTGAAGAGTCAATGAAGTTACATACAAGAAGTGATGTTCCTATTGGAAGTTATGTTTCTGGTGGTATTGATTCAAGTATTAT
>PAKC01000009.1 GCA_002706205.1 Halobacteriovoraceae bacterium | reverse complement strand
AAAAATAATAAAATATATTTGTTTAGTTCTAGTCGGATGTGTTGCTACAAAAGAAGATAATTTTGTCTGGATCATTTCATTAATTATGGGGCTTATTGTTTTTTACTATTTAAAATACAAAATGAGATGGCAAGTCAGTCAAAAAGTAGGAATTATACTTTTTGTTTTTTTTGTGAGTACGAAACTTTCTTTACGATTCATGCCTTTTTAAACTTTTTATATGGTGTCGTTGAGGTGACAATAAATGAATGAGAAGGTATATGGTTAAATCAATTTATAACTTTAGGAGAAAATATGACTGTTCGTGTTAGATTTGCACCATCACCTACGGGAAACTTACATATTGGGGGAGCAAGAACAGCTTTATACAATTATATTTTTGCGAAGACTTTTAAAGGGAAATATATTTTAAGGATTGAAGATACTGATCAAGAAAGAAGCTCTAAGGACTTTGAAAAGGCTCAAATCGATGACTTACTCTGGCTTGGAGTTGAGCATGATGAAGGCCCTGGCGTTGGTGGTGAATTGGGTCCTTATCATCAGTCACAAAGGACACAGCTTTATCAAAAATATGCTCAAAAACTTTTACAAGAAGGAAAAGCTTTTTATGACTTTTGTACTGATGAAGAATTAGCACAAATGGCCCGTTTAAATAAAGAAACGGGGGCCCCTCCTTATACGGGAAAGTGGCGAGAAAAAGAGCATTGGCCCGAAGCTCAAGCGAAGATTGCTGCGGGAGAAACAGCTCCGCTTCGCTTTTTAGTTCCCGATAAAGATGTTTCCTTTAAAGATTATGTTCGAGGAGATGTGACTTTTCCCAAAGGCATGGTGGGGGACTTTGTTATTTTAAGGTCGAATGGCATGCCAACTTATAATTTTTGTAATGTTGTTGATGATCATTTACATCAAATAACTCATATTATTAGAGGTGAGGATCACGTGAATAATACGCTCAGACAGGTCTTACTTTACGAAGCCATTGGTGCAGACCTTCCTGAGTTTGCTCATGTTTCTTTATTGATTGGTCAAGATCGCCAAAAGCTTTCCAAGAGGCATGGAGCGACTTCTGTTCTACAATACCGTGAAGGGGGTTATCTTCCAGAAGCCCTTGCAAATTATTTATGCTTATTAGGGTGGTCTCATCCAGAGCAAAAAGATGTTTTTAAAGTGACAGACCTTATTGAAGAGGGAGTATTTGATCTAAAGCGCTTTTCAAAGTCTCATGCCATTTATGATATTGAAAAATTAAAGTATATAAATTCTCAACATATAAAAGAACTTAGTTTGGAAGAATTAAAAAAGCAGGTTCATCCTTTTATTGCGCAAGAATCTTTTTATCACTCTCAAACAAATGATTGGCAGTTAAAGTTTTTATCATTATTTCAGGATAAAGTGCAGTTATTGACGGACTTTACTGAGAAAGTTGATGATGTTGTCAATAAAACGATTGTTAAGACAGATGAGTTAAATGAAATTTTGGCCTGGGAGACAACTCCTAAAATTAAGGATTTTTTATTAAATGAAATTTGTGAAAAAGGTGATCAAGATTACATAAGTGAAGAAACTTTTTCGAATTGGATGAACTTTTGTAAAAAAGATTTAAAAATTAAGGGAAAACCTTTATTTATGGGCTTTAGAGGGGTTTTGACAGGGCAGAATCATGGACCGGATTTGAAAATATTGATTCCTTTAACTCCCATTAATGTATTAAAAGCAAGATTAGAAAACTTATAGAGATAAATATGACTGAAAGAATTCCTACTAATAAAAAAGAACATCGAAACTTTATTGAGAATATTATTGCTCAAGATCTTGATCAAAATAAGAATGATGGTTGGGTTATAACAAGATTTCCACCAGAGCCAAATGGCTTTTTACATATCGGGCATGCTAAAGCCATTTGTTTAAATTATGGCCTCGCTTGGAATAATGCTCCTAAGTCTCGTTTTCACCTAAGGTTTGATGATACAAATCCTGAAAAAGAAGATACTCGTTATGTCGACTCTATCAAAGAAGATGTAAAGTGGTTGGGAGCAGAGTGGGGAGAACATCTTTACTTTTCTTCAGATTATTTTGATAAACTTTTTAATTTCGCTATAGAGTTAATTAAAAAGGGCTTGGCTTACGTTGATGACCAAACTCCAGATGAAATTGCTAATAGTAGAGGAAGCTTTGAAAAGCCTGGTAAGGAGTCACCTTTTAGAGAGCGGACGATTGATGAGAATTTAAAGCTCTTTTATGAAATGAAAGAGGGGAAATTTGCTGATGGCCAAAAAGTACTTAGAGCAAAAATTGATATGGCCTCTCCTTTTATGTGTATGCGTGATCCTATAATGTATAGAATTAAACATATAGAACATCATCGAACTGGCAACAAATGGTGTATATATCCTATGTATGATTATACACATGGATTAAGTGATGCCATTGAAGGGATAACTCACTCATTATGTACTCTTGAGTTTCAAGATAATCGTAGACTCTATGATTGGTTTGTAGAAAATGTTTCAACTGAGGCCAGACCTCATCAGTATGAGTCAGCAAGGCTTAACTTAGATTATACGATAATGAGTAAGAGGAAACTACTGTCCCTTGTTGAGGAGAATTATGTTGACGGCTGGGATGACCCACGGATGCCAACTATTTCAGGAGCGAGAAGAAGAGGTTATCCTGCAGCTGGTATTAGAAATTTTATGGAGCAAATCGGTGTTGGGAAACAAGATAGTGTTATTGAATTATCAATTTTAGAGGCCAATATTAGAGATATTCTAAATAAAACAACTAAGCGTTGTATGGGAGTTCTTGACCCAATCAAAGTCACTATAACAAATTGGCAAGAAGGGACGCAAGAAATTGAAGCTCCTTTTCATCCACAAGATGATTCTTTTGGAAAAAGAACTCTTAACTTAGGTCGCGAGATTTATATTGATCGCAGTGATTTCTTGGAAGAGCCTCCAAGCCCAAAAAAATGGTTTCGCTTAGGTCCTGGCCGATCAGCTCGTTTACGTTATGGCTATGTTATTACTTGTGATGACTTTGTAAAAGAAAATGGCAAGATTGTTGAATTAAAATGTCATTATCACAAAGACTCTTTTGGAGGGGTCCAGCCCAAAGCACTAGAGAAAAAAGTAAAAGGGATTATTCACTGGGTAAATTCAGAAGATGCTGCTGATGTTGAAGTGAGGCTGTATGATAGATTGTTTCATCATGAAAATCCATCGGCTTTAGATGATTTTAGAACTGCGATTAATCCGGACTCTTTAAATATTATTCAAGCTAAAGTTGAACCTTATTTATTGAATGCTCGGCCAGGTGATAGCTTTCAATTTGAAAGGATGGGGTACTTTACTGCCGATATTAAATTGTCTAAGCATAAAAATCCTGTTTTTAATAAAACAGTTTCCTTAAAAGATAATTGGACAAAAAAGAAATAAGACTTTACAGCTTTAATCTAAATTTATAGGTTCATCTCTTTATTGTTTCTAAAACAGATATCTTATGAGGAGAGATTATGGCCAAGTTTAGTTATTTAATATTTTTATTACCTTTATTTTCTTTTGCAGAGTCTAATATATCAAATGAGTCAGAATTTGCTTTACTTCAAACTGGTGGAAACTCAGTCGTAGAAACTTACAATGCGAAAACGATGACAACTCTTGAAGTTGGTAAAAGTTCTTATATTTTAAGTGGACATTATACTTTAAGTAAAAGTGAAAAAGTTGATGAACAAACAAATGAGAAAGATGTTGTTGAGTCAGCCCGTAATTGGGACGTTATGCTCAAATATGAAAGAGAACTTTCAAAAAGTTTTAGTGGCTATACAGCCTTCAGTATTGAAGGAGATAAATTTAAAGGAATTAAGCAAAGGGAAAATTTAGATTTGGGTGCTAAGTACTTTGTGGCCAAAACGAAGAAATTTAATTCTTTTGTTGAATTAGGGGCAAGATATTCAGTAGAAAAAACAACAACAAGAGATGAAGATGGAGATGATGTTTTTCGCTACTCTAAAGGAAGATTGTTTTATCAACTTGAGCACAAAAAAGTTGAACATATGAGTTACAAGTTTTGGATTGAATATTTGCCAAACTTTACTGAGCATGAAGACTATATTATTTCATATGAACCATCCATTTCATTTGTTCTTTCAGATGTTTTTTCCTTGAAGACAGCTTATAAAGGGATTTATGACAACCAACCAAATGAAGATGCAAATGAATATACAGATTACACATTTACAACTTCTTTGTTAGCAAAATTTTAGGAGGGGATGAGAATGAATCTTGATTATCAGCACTTTATAGAAATAATTCAAAACTACGCTTATAAAGTAGTTTTGGCCCTTATTATTTTATTTATTGGGTTAAAACTTATTAGTCTTTTCACAAAAGTCATTGAAAAAAAATTAAAGGCTGCCCAGATAGATGAGTCTTTACGTTTATTTATTCACTCGCTGGTTGGTTGGGGATTAAAAGTTTTTGTTTTTGTCGCTGCTATAGATACAGCTGGAGTCGAAACAACTTCATTTATAGCTTTATTGGGGACAATTGGTCTTGCTGTAGGGTTGGCCTTACAGGGAAGTTTATCTAATTTTGCGGGGGGAGTCTTAATTCTTTTGTTAAAACCTTTCAAAGTTGGTGACTATATTGAAGCTCAAGGCTTTAGTGGTACGGTAGAGATTATTACTGCCTTTAATACGGTTTTAAAAACTCCTGATAATAAGGAAATTATTTTACCAAATGGAAGTTTAGCAAACTCTGCAGTAGTCAACGTTAATGCTAAAGACACTAGAAGAGTCGATTTTGTTTTTGGTGTGAGTTATGACGATGATATTTCAAAAGTAAAAAAATCCTTAGAAAGTCTAGTCTTGTCAGATCAAAGGATTTTAAAAGAGCCGGCTTACGCGATTAATTTAAGTGCTTTTGCAGACTCAACTGTTAATATTTCACTTAAGGTATGGGTCAAGACTTCTGATTATTGGGGGGTCTTTTTTGATATAAATGAGAAGGTTAAGTTAGAATTTGACCAACAGAAAATATCTTTTCCTTACCCACAAAGAGATGTTCATTTGATTAAATAATAATTAACCCTCTATGGTGGTGATGGAAGAGAAAAAAACAGCTCATCTAGCACCTCGAAAAGTTGGTAGGTTCAGTTTTTTGATAAAATAAAAAAGGGCTTCTAAAAGAAGCCCTTTTTTTATCTATAAAGTATAAGATAAGAATTAGTTTTCAGGCTTAAACCAACAAAGTGGTCTTACACCTTCTGTATCACCAGAATCTCTGTAACAAACACCAACTGCTTCATCTTCATTGTCAACATCAATTGAGTCATTGATTTCACATGTTGCACCAGCAAAGTATGTATCAAGTCTACATTGGTAAGCAGGGTGGTTATGATCTGTTCTTGAAACAACTTTTGTATCAGGAGTTGAGAAAGAAGGTTCTTTAGAAGAGCTTCTTAAGTCTTGGAAAAGTTTTGCAGTACTAAGTCCTGCCATTGAACCTCTTTGACATAATAATTGATCTGCTTCTTCTGAGAATTGCTCTGCACATTTATTAACAACTTCTGCTGGTACGTCCATTGCTTTTACAATAGCCGCATTATTTTCATTTCTAAAAGCTTTTCTTAAACATTTTAGAGTTGCAAAATAGTCAGCTTGACCTTCATTTGTTGCCCATGTCGTTCCAAACCATGTCGACTTTTTTGGAGCTCCACCGATATGGTGTCCGATTTCGTGACAAACAACTAAAGCAAAACCATCTTCAGTAATGGCTTTATGTCTAGCAAGACCACCAAACATCGCTACATTCCAAGTGCTACCTGATCTAGATGCGTAAGCATTAACTGTACCATCTTCCCACTTTCTAGATACTTTAAGATTAGCACCCATAGAAGAGATAATTGGCTCGTAAACTTTAACAACTTTATCGATAACAGCGTTAAATCTCTCTTCTGTCATATTATTTGACATTTTTGCTGTTGTTGAAATCCACATGTCATTTTCAGGAAGTAAACCTTGTTTACCATCAATAGTACAAGCAAATCCTGTTACACTTGCAATCATTACGCCCGTGGCCATAATTTTTCTAATCATAATTCCTCCATGATTAATTTATTCATTAAGCTATGCTTTTGTTAATTGGAAATTTTTTGCTTTTCCCTTAAGCCGTTTTATTATTTTTGCTTTTTTGCTAGACGCTGTCTAGGATTAAGGAGAATTGTAAGGTTATGTTTGTTTATATTGCATCGTATTGTTTTTTTAGAAAAAAGAGGTGAATTATCTATAAACTTATTTTTTATGTGCCAAGTATGGACAAAGAGAATGTTAAAAACGCTATATTTAAAACCGGGGCTGGCAGAATCGGCCATTATTCCCATTGTGCTTGGGAGGTTGAAGGAATGGGTCAATTTCTTCCTTTGCAAGGGGCAAATCCTCATCTTGGAAAAATTGAGCAACTTGAGCGAGTTAAGGAATATAGAGTAGAAGTCTTGTGCGAAGAAGATCAGTTGAGGCCAGCTTTGGCAGCCCTTAAGAGCTCTCATCCATATGAAGAGCCAGCTTATGAGATTGTAAGTGTCTTGAATCACAAGTTTTAAAACTGACTAAAGAACTCACTCTAACGACCGATAAGTTAACAAACTGTTGGAGGTTTAAGGGTGTTAAAGTCTATTTTTTTTATATTTCTTATTACAAGTCCATACTTTGTATGGTCAGAAAGTAAGATAGATCAAGTCTTTTCGAAGAAGACTTATCCAAAGCCGCTGCGTGAAGTTAGTATTATTGTCACTGAGGATGGTTATTATCCAGATAAAGTTTTTGCTTACGAAGGTGAGCTTGTTAAGTTCTTTATAACTTCAACCGTAGAAAAACCACAATGCTTAGTGCTTCAAAAGCATGATGTCTTTTTATCTGCTCAAAAAGGAAAGGTTAATGAGACGACTGTAGCGGTGGATACAAGTGGTCGTTTTAGGTTTTATTGTCCTTCTGCTAATTTTGATGGCCACTTAACAGTTTTTAAAAAAGAATCTCCAAAGGAGAGTGAAGTTCTTCCTTCGCGAGATATAGCAAGTGAAAAACCAAGTTATTGGCTTCCTCGGGATTATGATTAATGAGTGATTTTTTAAGAGATATACTTGATTCCCAGCTGTCACCAATTAAGGATCTTTTAGATGACCCAGAAGTTTCTGAGGTCATGATTAATGGCCCTTTTAATATATTTGTTGAGAAGGGAGGGTTAATTCTTCCAGTACCAAATAAATTTTCAGATGAGTCGACATTACGAGCAGCAATGATAGCTATTGCAAGATCTGTTAAGAGAAATCTAGATGATGATAATCCAAGACTTGATGCAAGACTGCAAGATGGCTCTCGAGTCGCTGTTGTTTTGGATGGACTTTCACAAGCTGGAACAATTTGTGCTATTAGAAAATTTAAGCAAGAGAAGTTGAAGCTAACAGATCTAGTAAAGTTTGGCTCATTGTCTGCAGATGCAGCAAGGTTTTTAAGTCNAACAATGTATATTGGAGTTAATACTTTAGTCAGTGGTGGAACAGGCTCAGGGAAAACAACGATGCTAAATATTTTAGGTTCGAATATGCCTGATACTCAGAGACTTTTAGTTATAGAGGACTCATCAGAATTGCAGATTCATGCAAATCATGTGGTTTATTTAGAAGCGCAAAAAGCAGATCCAAGTGAGGGCAAAATAGAGGTTTCCATTCGGGATCTAATGGAGTCAGCATTAAGATTAAGACCAGATAGAATTATTGTTGGGGAAGTTAGAGGTGCAGAAGCTTTAGATTTATTAAATGCTATGGGCACTGGTCATGATGGGAGTATGGGAACAGTCCATGCTAATAGCCCTAATGCTGCCTGTACTCGAATGGAAACATTATGTATGATGGGAGAAACAAAAATTCCAGCTGATGCGATAAAAAAAATGGTGGGATCCGCTATTAATTTAATTGTTCAATGTAGCCGTTACCATGATGGGGGAAGAAGAACGTCTCATATATCAGAGGTTTTGGGTGTTGATCAGTTTGGAAGGTATATAACAAGAGATATTTTTAGATGGGTACAGACAGGAAAAGATCCACAAACGAAAAAGTTAGTTGGGGAAATGGTTCCTTGCGGGTACGTTCCAAGTTTTTATGATCAGTTTGTTTCAAATAATCTCGATATAAAAAAGTCTATGTTCAAACCACCTGAATGGGCAGTCCCTCAGCTTCTTACCGAAAAAAAGAAAAATGCAGCTTAAAGTTAAATGGTTCCAGCAGACATGTGGTTCATAACTGCGTTATAAATAATCTTTCATTTAGTACGGTGTTGATTTAATTAACGGACTTCTTGTTTTTCTAATTTTAAGAGAGTTAAGAATACTGTAGCGAAAAGCATTTTTAATTGCTTGCTCTTCAGAAGTTTCTAGATTTTGATTAAGCCAACTTAGTGCATACTCATCTTTAAAGCCAAAATAATCAATGATTGGAACGGGAAATTCCTTATTATTTACAAGGTAGTGGAGGGTACTAAATGGGTAGTTTTCAGCTGACTGGACAATCTTTGCTCTTATTGGATTTTGATAAATATAACGATAACAATTATAAAGGTAAGTTTGATTTTGTATGAGACACCATTTGTAGCGATTGCCAAAAACTCTGTTTGTACGTTTTGATCTTTTAAGTAAGATTTGTGCAAATTTTTTATTAAACTCATACATAAAAAGATCTAAATTCGAGTTTGGTGTTTTTAAAAGAAGATGGTAATGATTTGACATTAAGACAAAGGAAATGAGTTCAATAGGGTACACTTTATGAGCGAGTTTTAGAGAGTAAAGTGCTATCCTCCAAACTTCGTAAAGGCTAATATCAAACCAGTCTTGATTAATAGTTCTTGTCGTTACGTGGTAGGGAAATAAATGAGTTCGAATTAGTTTTTTTCTAGGCATTTGAGTTTAATGCTCTCTTTATTTTTTTTTGACTAGAAAATGATAAGTTTTGAGTCACTTTTTTTCATTGATGAAATGACGCATGTATATACCATAAGTCTGCTGGAACCTTTTGACAGGCAAGGCAGGGGGGCATAAAATTATTTCAAAAAAGACTGAGGAGTAATATATGTCAAAGATAACAAAAGTTCTTGCAAGACAAATTTTAGATTCAAGAGGGAACCCTACTGTTGAGGTAGACCTATTTACAGAAAAAAACTGTATGGGCAGAGCTTCAGTTCCTTCTGGAGCAAGTACTGGCTCACGAGAAGCTTTAGAGTTAAGAGATGGTGAGCAGAATTATTTTATGGGAAAATCGGTAAAAAAAGCTATCACTAATATTAATGAAAAAATTACTCCGGCCATACTGGGGATGGACGTTTTAGACCTTCAAAGTATTGATAAAAAAATGTTGGAAATCGATGGGACTGACTTTAAAAATAATCTAGGAGCGAATGCAATGCTTGCTGTTTCGATGGCAACTTGTCGAGCAGGGGCCATGGAGCTGGGAAAGCCACTTTATAAATATCTTAGTGAAAATTTAAATTGTCCTAATGATTGTGGTTATATGAGACACCCAGCACCTTTAATGAATATTATCAATGGAGGAGAACATGCATCGAACAACCTCGATATTCAAGAGTTTATGATTGTACCTCATATCAAAAATAAATCTTTTTCAGAGAATTTAAGAGCTGGCGTTGAAATTTTTCATCACTTAAAAAAAGTTTTAGAGGCTAAGGGGTATTCAACTAATGTTGGTGATGAAGGAGGGTTTGCTCCAGATTTACAATCCAATGAAGAGGCTTTTTCTTGTATTAAACAAGCAATAGAAAATGCAGGCTATAATTTTGGAGGTGAAGTTTCAATCGCCTTGGATTGTGCTGCTTCCGAATTTTATGACAAGAGCTCTAAAAAATACACGATGAATGGAAAAGAATATACTACACAAGAAATGATTTCGTATTATGATCACTTAGTAAGTGAGTTTCCTATTTATTCAATTGAAGATGGATTAGATGAAAGTGATCATGAGGGATGGGTTGAAATGACTAAAACGTTGGGGTCTAAGTGTGTTCTTGTAGGAGATGATTTGTTTGTAACAAATGCTAAGATTTTTGCTGAAGGAATTAATAATGGTGAAGCTAATGCTATCTTGGTAAAAATAAATCAAATTGGGACAATCACCGAAACCTTTGAGACTCTTAAATTGGCTTATGAGTCTAACTATAAAACAATTATTTCCCATCGTTCGGGGGAAACTGCAGATCATTTTATTGCTGACTTGGCAATCGCCTCTGGAGCTGGACATATTAAAACAGGTTCAGCAAGCCGTTCAGATCGAATAGAAAAGTACAACCAACTGTTAAGAATTGAAGAAGAAATGGAAAATTCTGCTCGATTTGATGTTATCAAATAGTTAATAATAGGTAGTAAAAGAGATATTTTTTCTGCTACCTATTTTTTACTTGCTAAAGACACCTTAAGAATTTTACAATTAATATGTGAGTTAATAACAACTCATAAAACCTCAATGGAATGAGGTAGTAATGGCCAAGTTATTTGTAGCTTTAAACTTTTCAAGTGATGGCCTTTTATCAAGAAAGATAACAGGTTTTAGACGTCGTTTTGATCCTAAGTACAATCAATATTCTTTTGCTCACATGTCTTTACTCGCTCCTTTTGAAGTTTTTGACAGTGATATAGCAGAGCTGGGAGAAACCTTAAAAGAGGAAATTGAAACTTTTTATTATGATAACAAAACAGCACCCAAACTTGCTTTTACAGGAGTCGGTGTACATGAATATAAGCGCAAGCAGCATCTTTATTTAAATCCATGTTATAATATTGATTTATCTCATTGCTCAGATATGATTGTTGATATTTGCAAGTCATTTATTCCGCGATCGGTAAAATATAAAGAAAATAAATCTCAGTTTCTTCCGCTTGGTGTCTTTAATAATGAGGATGATCTTCATACCGTTTTAGAGCATGCTAAGTTAGAATTTAATCATAATAGTGAATTGACAATAAAAAGTATTAGTCTTTATCAAAGACGCATGGGGATTTGGGTAGAAAATGAAGTCTTAGTTAAGTTTCCAGATTCAGAGAAACATTTTTTACATTTAAATAATCACTCTTTATAATTATAAAATGAAATTAATTCTTATTTTAATGATTTTCACGGCAAGTTTTACTTATGCTCAAACTGCTTATGTTCCTTTTCCAACCACTTTGAGTGAAGGTGGAAAAGAATTTTCTTTTGCGACAACTTATCATCAAACAAATTCAGTCGTAGATGAGAGGGGTGAGAAGTTTCAACTACCAGAAGGCTCTGAGCATTTTTGGGCAGACTTTGATTTAAGTGGTAAGTATGGTCTTACAAAACAATTAGAAGTTTTAGCGAGTGCTCGTGCGAGATATATTCGTTCTAAGTTTATTTATAATCCCGATACAGATAATGAAGAATTTATTTTGACTAGGGCCGGTGCAGAGTCTGTACTGATTGGGATGAAGTATTCTTTTGAAGAAGTTGAGCGGACAAAGTATGCAATAGAGGGGTGGTATAGGCAAGCATTGTATTCTAATTCCATTTATGATGATAGCAAGGAGCCAGAAACTGTTGTTTTGGGGGAGGGCTCAAGAGAGTATGCTCTTGGTGTTAACTTTTATTATAAAACTCAGTCGTCCAACCTTTTTGATGGGAAAATTTTTTATCGTTCTCCTGGAGAAAACTTAAGTCATGAGGTTTTTTCTCAAATTCAATATGCAATGGTTTGGCCACATACTGCTTTGTACCTAGGGATTGAGAATGTATACTCTTTGGAAGGGGATCCTTATACGAATGATCCAGAGAATAAAGATGTTTTTTTTCAAGGAGTTTCAGAAAGGTATAATAGTGTGAATCGTCAGTGGACTGCTCCTTATTTGGGCTTTAATTTCTCTATGGGAAAAAAGTGGAGAGCTGAGCTTCAATACGCTCAAATCATGACGGGACAAAGTACAGATTTAGGCCCAAGATTTATGGTTCGTTTAACAAATCGAATTGATAAAAAACTAAAAGAGTTTACTCAAAGAAATGAGAAGTTCAAAGAATACCGTGTTGAGTCTGTTGTTACAAAACTGTCTAAGTCTCGAAAAGTTGCCATTATTGATAAAGGTCTTGCTGCTGGAGTTCAAAAAGGTATGCGAGTTGATTTTTATTATTTTGATTTTACTGGAGGAAATGAACTGATAGCCTCAGGTAAAGTTATTAAGGTGAAGAGCTCAAAGTCTTTAGTTCGAATTATAAAACGCTATTCACGTAGAAGAGTTGAAGAAGGCACGATTGGGCGAACAGATGAAGTTTTTAATTAAGTACCAACTTTTCGTGTCAGTATATTGGCCGAATTTGGGCAAAAAATTAATTATTTGAGATATTTATAAAATAGCTTAAAATTTTAGTTATAAAGAAAAGGAATAAGCTATGTTTAGGTTAGTGTTATTGTCAGTTATTTTATCAGTTAGTTTAAATACATGGGCAAAACGTTTTGCAAATGGGTATACTGAATTTGAATTACCACCAGGATGGCAATGTGTAATTGAAGGAAGTGAATGGGTTTGTCAAAGTGAAGACAAGGATAGAAAGAAAGAGGCAATTATTATTTTGGCTGCCAAAAAAAGAGGTTCACAAGACACTTTAGCTGAATATCAAGCCTACTTAAAACAACCTAAAACATATAAACTTCCAGGCGCGAAAATGCAAAGATCAGAGCCTAAGACCGTTAAAACACAAAATATTAATGGTCAAACTTGGGTCGATGCACTCCATTTGGCTTCAGAAGTTCCAGGATTTTATACTAGATATTTAGCAACAGTTAAAGCCGATATAGGTGTGGCGATTACTTTTTCAGTAACTAAAAGTATGTATAACGCGTATAAAGGAATTTTTGATAACGTCATTGCTTCTATGCGTATTTTTAGACAAGCAAATACGAATCTAGCCGGTTTAAAAACGAGTGGAAGTAAGAATGAAAATTTTGATGATACTACTTTTTTACCTCAAGATGAGGGATTAGATATTGCAACAGCAGAAGTTAAAAAAAGAAAAGGCGGCTCTGAAGATTCTTCAGACTTGTTTCTTTTTGTTATCTTGGCAGCTGTCGTTGGTTTTGTGATTTATCGAGTGAAAAAAAATAAAAAATCCTAAATTGCCTTTGATTATTGGCATCAGTTTGCCATTAATTCTCCTAAATTTAATCATTTAGCATGAAGTACTTAATCCTTAGTTAAGTTGGCCGATAAGATAGTAAGAGGATTAAGGATAGACTATATGTGTAGATTAATAGAGAAAATTTTTATGAGTTTCATTAATGCTTTAATAGTGATGAGCTTAATTTTATTCCCAGTTCATAGTCAAAAATTGAACTTAGGAATAGCGATGGCCGAAGAGCAAGTAGACCCAAATGCGGAATGCGATGATGGAAAAAATAAAGATGGTTCTCCAAAAATATATAAAGTTGGATGTGATTTTAATAAAGACTTAGCTAAATCAGACTTAAAGGATCATTATCCAGAAGGAATTAAAGGAATCATTGAGCAGTTTGTTGGAGCTGTTTTTGCTTTAATTGGGATTACATTATTTTGGAATCCTATTCCAGCAGCTCTGGTTGAATGTCCACAACATTTAGGGGCTAAAATCAGCTTCCCAATGATTCAGGCAGGCTCTTTAGCCTATCTTTTAGGTGAGATTGCGGCTAATAAAGAATTTGAAAAAGCTTCTAAGATTGCTGTGGATAAAAGTTTTGAAGCAAAAAAAAATGAGTCTTATGCTCGAGGAGCTGATAAAGAAACACGAGAAAAGTCCCAAAAAAAGGCGATTGAAAATAGAAAGGAAAACGATAAACAAATCGAAGCTTATAATGCTCTAGAGAAAATTTATGATCATCAGGTTAGTGGTTTAGATAAAAAGATTAAACTTGCAACAGCAGCAGAGGTTGCCTTCATTGGAGCTGAAGTTTTTGAACTCACAGATCTGGCCGAAAATTTCGTTTCAGCAGAAACTAATCTTACAACAGTTTACGGTGAGAATATGACCGCATTGGCGATCTTAGACTCTTTAGCAGGAACGATTGCTGCTTCTAGTGTTGGTTCTTGTACCCCATTAACAAGTGCTATTTACGGTTACACTCAACAAGTACGAGCTTATGATGCTGCTATGAAAGCGCAAGCCGAAGCAGAGACTGCAGCAAAAACGGCTCAAACTGAGACTCAAGTTGCTTCGGTTACAAGTGGATTTGAGCCAACAACGATTGTTACTATGGGGGCAGGGGGCTCACTTGTTGCTGTTGGGACTCATAATGCAGAAGTTGCAGAGGATGCCTCATTAGCTTCATCTCACGATACGGAAAATGTGACGGCCAAAACGACTCGGGCCACGACAATTGAGTCTGTTCTTGGAACAGTTGCAGCTTGTCAGAAGGCCCTAGCTTCGGCCACAGCCTCTTCTTTAGGTGTAGGAGCAGCTGTTCTCTCAGCAGCTCAAGCGGCGCTACCTTCTGTTCCTACAGCGATTGCAGCAGTGGAAGGGGTAAGAGTTATGCCTATTCTTTGTAGTGGTACTCAGACGATTAAAGGAGCGGACTTAGATACGCCTATCCCGACTGTTTCGCAATTACAAAATAAAATTGATGCCGCTTTTCCTCATGCTGATGCAGCTGGCTTTGATTTTTTTAAATCTCCTCAAAATAAGTATTATGTAAAAAAAATTATGCATAATTTATTTCAAAGAATAGCTTTACATAAACTTGATCAACAAAATTTTGATTCTCCTGAACAAAGAATTTCTCAGATAGCCGAGACATCAAAATATGTAAAATATATGTTAGAAAAATCAATGCATGAGTTAGAGACATACTCTTTTGAAGATGAAGTACAAAGCCTTCGTTCTCAACTTGCTAAAATTTCCAATGAGGATGATTTTAAAGATGTCTTTTTTAAAAAAATGAGTTTGCTAAAGGGTGAGTTAATTCAGTCGGCCCATGCAAATAGCTTTAAAGACCTCTTGAAGTTGGGTGTTAAAGTTGGAGTGCTTTATTTTGTCATGGGAAAATGGCTTCGAAATAACGCTTTTCCAAAACCTAAAAACAGAATAGTGACTTGGGGAATTATGGCCCTTGTTAATGCAGCTGTCATCAAGTTTGACTCTGATGCACAAGATGATGCTAAAAAACGTTTATCTCGGGTACGAGAGGAGAGAAAAAAGTTTATTGAATCTCATGCAATGGACAGTTACATGAAGGAAGATCCAAGTAAAGGAGTTGGGGGAGATGGCAAAATAGTTAAACCAGGAGATTTGCTTCAAAAAGCTGGAAGTGGACAAGTGATGGCCTGTGCAGTACCTAAAGGAAAAAGTTTTGCGCCAGCTGTCTGTCCAAGTGTCGTGCCAAAAAGTCGCTTTAACTTAACAAAAGGATCAGGGAAAATAGTTTCCTCAGGAAGTTTACTTGGAGAGACTTTAACAGGACTAGGTGATGTGACTTATGGAGCAGCAACTGGCCGACAGTATTCGAATCCTGAACTAATGGAAGCTAGTATCTCTAATCTAGCGGGTAAGAAAAATAATTTGATAAAACAAAGAGATGCTCTTAGAGAAAAAATAGATAAACGCCCAGTCCTTAAGACTAAGGAAGGGAAAAAATTAAAAGGGTCTTCGCTAGTAAAAAGTTCCACTAAGTTTAGAAAGCTTTATAAGGGAGATCCCTCTGTGACAGGAATTGACCAGGGGGTTGTTTCAAGTATCAACTCAGCAAAAATTCCAGAGTTGAAAAAAGTAGAAAAGAAAGAAGATAAGAAAAAAACAGTGACGAGCTTACCTAAATTTAAGATGCCAACAGCACCAAAAACTTCAGGCTTTGATTTTGACTTTGATTCTTCACAAGAGGGAGGAATTAAGGTCGTGGATAGCGGTGAGGATTCTGATATCGCTAAAGAAAAAAACTTAGATGAATTTATTGTTAACTCTGGTGAGGTTAATGAAAATTCAAACGTTAATATTTTTAAACTCATTTCTAATCGATACCTTCTGTCCTATCCAAAATTGCTAGAAGAAAAGAACCAAAGAAAAGAATAATAAATCTATTGGCAAAATTTAGAGGCAGATTAAATACTGAAAAAGGTGTAAGTTCTCGAAAATACATTATTTGTAACAGTGATTTCAATTAGATGAGACAATAATTTAGCATTTAAGATTGATTTGCCGATAAGTCGGTAGAGGTTTAGTCATATGAAAATATTTAGTCTTCTTTCTTTTTTATTTATATCAGTAAATATTTTTGCTCAAGCCGACTCAGGTTCACAGTCTGTTCCTATCGGAGATGGGCTTAGCTTAGATCGCAACCATGCAGATCAAGTGAGTGATAGTCTTTCGGAATGCTCCAAAGAGGGAAAAACTCAGGAAGATGCTGATCGATGTAAAGAACAAGCAGTTCAATCTTGTTCTGAGTCTGGAGGCTATTGTCATCAACAAGCAGAGTTAATGATGGCCCAAGGAAGACAGATTACAGATGTTGAGTCTGAAGTAAAAAAAATTAACAATAACTCTCAAATTGCTAGTTTAGTTGATTTCCAAGCTTTAAATTGCATGGAGGTTTTTGCAGGAGAAAAAGAGGGAAGAGGTTTGGCTGCTCAAGCAGCAAGTCTAAACTATTTGAATGAAAATATTGGTGAATATGGTGCATCGGGAGAGTTATCTGAAAAAATGTATATCACCTCTCAGCAGTGCCAAGAATTTTTTGGTTCAGGCGGAAGGGCCTTCACTGATATTCGAAGCAAGCTCAAACTCAATCGTAATAAACAAGTAAAATTTTGTTTAGATATGTTGTCAGCTTCACGCTTTAATCCAGAGCGAGAGGCCCATTGTAGTGAAGCTCTTCGATTAATTACGACAAAAAATAAGTTTGGAAAAGATAAATGTATTAGACCTGTTGGTTCTGCGGGGATGGCACAAGTGGACCTTGCAATTGATAGAGCAGACTATATTTCTTCAAGAATTAGAGAGCAATGTGAAGAAGCAGAAGGGAGAAATAGCGCTTATGCAGTACGTGAATGCATAAAGCAAAGAACAGAGTTGATTGGGAGTGATCTTAACGGTAGTGCTGGAGAGCAAGAAATAGATCCGGAATGTAATCAAGCTTATGAAACTCTTAAAGCCTGTTATGGAAGTGAACCTAATTATACACAAGTCGCAGCCGGTTGTGTGGGATTAAATCTTTTGGCCAGAGAGGTTGATGCAAAGGATATTGAAGACTCAGAAACAAGTTATCAATCGATAGATTCAAAAATTAAATGCGTATTAAAGGCACCTGGTTCTATGGTTTATGCGGTTGATTACGGTGCATGCGTGAAGGCAGCATATTTTTATAATGCAGCTTTTTTAGGCGCGGATATGGCCGGACCTCTTATAGGGAATGCGGTAGAGACTTATCAAAATTCTGATATTCAAGGAGATATGGTTAAAGATTCAATGAAAGGAGGAGTTGACTCCCAGACTGCGGCCCTTAAGGCACAAAGGAAACAATATAAAAATAAAGCAAACTTAGAAACAACCAATAGTGTTTTACAGGGAACTAAGGCCATTGCAATGTTTGGAAATATGGCAACATATCCAACTCCAAGTGTTGTTTCAGAAAAATGGTGTTTAGGAGGCAATAGCGGTCATTACGACCTTCCTTCAGCTGCGATTTGTTCTATCGTTTATATGGCAGATAGAAACGCAGTTTTAAAAGAAGAACTTTTTGCGAACCAAGGGGCGAAAAGAATTATGCTGGATACGGGCTTTCAGGCTTTATCTAAGGCGGTCGTTCATGCCATTATAGCAGGAACATATAAGAAAAGAGAAAAGCTTGTTGGTAAGGTTGAAACAGCTTTAAAAGATGCAGACTTTAATCAACCAGGGAATCAGTTTAAGCCTGGTGTCGCTTTTTGTAAGGCCAATCCCACAATACCTAGCTGTAAAGGAGCAGGCGCTGGAGGAGGGCGATTTGGCAGAAACGGAGGAGTAGACTTTTCTTTTAGTGGAACTCAACCCCAAGGAGGACAAGAAGTTGAGCTTGGAGATGGAAAAGACTTGGGAAGGTTTGGAGATGATAATAATTCAATTGCCAAGACAAATTCTGCTCAGGATGATTTAAGTAATATTCTTGCGGATGATTCTGATGGGAAGCTCAATAATAAAGAATTTAATCAAGTTGCACCAGCTAAAGTTTCAGCTGCAGGTGGAGGATCTGGGGGAGGATCTGGAGGTGGCGCAGGAGGCGGAGGTGGAAGTGCTGCAACGGCTCCGGCAGGTGGGCGAGAGGGAAAACCTCAGGCTTCAAATAGTCGTTTAGGTAAAAAAGTGCAGGGAAGATATGTTTCAGGTTCATCTGGCTCTTTTGCTCGAGGTGGAAAATTAAGAAAGAGCAAGAAAACAGATAATCCTTTTGCTGCTTTTGGAAAAAAACCACGTTCACGAAAGATAGCTTCTGAGGTTGAAAAAGAGCTTCATCCAAAAAAAGTAAAACTATTCGAAATTATTTCTGAAAGATATACAGCTGTTAATGCAGCAGGAAGTCTTGAAAAAGTAGAAGAAGAATAGAAAGTTGATCTTACTGACTCTTTAAAATATACTCTTAGGAAATGAGGAGAGTATATATGACGCATAAAAACTTTGAATATAAAATTCAAATTCTAGAACATCATTTAGATTCATTTGGACATGTTAATAATGCAAAATATCTTGAACTTTATGAACAAGCTAGATGGGACTTCATTACTAAAAATGGATATGGAATTGATAAGATTATTCAGGAAAAAAAAGGTCCGGTTATTTTAGATGTCAATTGTCGTTTTAAGAGTGAGATTTTAAATCGAGAAACTATAACAATAAAATCAGAAACAGTTGAGCAAAAAGGAAAAATAGGCAGAGTCAAGCAAGTTATACTCAAAGAGAATGAAAATATTGCCTCTGATGCTGTTTTTACTATAGGGTTTATGGATTTAGAAAAAAGAAAGTTAGTCAATCCTCCCGATGATTGGTTAATTGCTATTGGAGTAAAATAGAAAGGCCCAAAAATTGGGCCTTAAACTAACTTCACTTGGGGAGAAGGTTAGTAATCGTAACATACTCCTGTATCAAAGTCATAATCAATACAGTCGTCATAGTAATCATCATAGGTAGGACGATTAAAATTATAGTTTCTATCTCTGTAGGTTTCCGCACAAAAGTATCTATTGTCCCATTCACGTTCGTTTCTTCTATCTCTTACATTAGCGCATTGGTCATATCCAATTGAACATATCTGTCCCCAAAACGTTCTTTCAACAGTATGTGTATATTTATCAATGAGTTGATAATTACAGGTATCATAATGAGAGTATCTATATCTGTATCCATTATGAATATAGTACGGGTAATTATCAACAACGTAGTAACCATTGACTCTTGTAGATGGAAAAAGTAACCAATGGAGATAAATATAACTGCTATAGTTGGTTCTAAAATATCTATAATACTGGTTTGGGCTGTACCTTCTGGTATGGTGATATCTTCTTGTCATTGGACGATGAACATATCTTCTTGAGTAAGGTCTATGCACATATCTCGGAGGATTATGATATCTTCTTGTCCCATAATGAGTTCTATTTGGCCTATGTCTTCGTGATCTATCAATTGTTCTGTCTCGGTGTGGTCTATGTGGGCGATTTATCGTTCTATCACGATCAGGTCTGTGCGGACGATTTACCGTTCTATCACGATCAGGTCTGTGTGGACGATTTACCGTTCTATCACGATCAGGTCTGTGCGTACGATTTACCGTTCTATCACGATCAGGTCTGTGCGGACGATTTACCGTTCTATCACGATCAGGTCTGTGCGGACGATTTACTGTTCTATCTCGACTAGGCCTTGGAGTTCTATTTCTCTCAGCTCTTTGATGGCGCTCGTTTCTAGCAGTACTATTTCGATCATTAGTGCTGCCTCTTCTATCTCTTTTGGCAAATGCATCTAATGCTATAATGCTAAATAGAAGGCTTAATACAATCATATTTTTTTTCATTGTTTTCCCCTTTTGACGTTCTTTTTTGTTTTTATCAATTTCATTTACATAAAAATAGAAAAAAAAACTTACTTAGAAACTTCAGAGAAGGGGACAAAATGAACCGATATAAGTTATTGAAAAAAAATGTTTAAGTTCTTTTTTTAGGGGTGCAAAAAGAAACCACTTTTATCTTTTATGTAAGATTTTTTTTGAGCAGTGACATTTTGACCTAGGGAAAAGAAATATTTGTGACAAATTTATTAAAGTAGCTTTGAGCATTTTTGATGAGAGGTTGCTTTAATAATGTATTACTTTGTTTGAGATTTTCAATGAAAAGTTCCAAGGTGTAGTTTGAGAAGTAATTTTGTGCAGTCTCAGCATAGCTTAAATGCCATCTTTCTACAGCGACACCATTTAAATCTTTTGCATAAGGACGATAAAACCCAAAACTTTCATCGTTATTAATTTTTTGATCGAGCCATTCATGAAGCTTGGCACATGGCCCATTATCAACACATTCAGAATGAATGAGTTTCACTTCTTCTTTTTTGATTTGAGAAGCATCATAAATGTCGATGTCCGTGCCCCAGTGATGTCTACTTGCGCCTGGAATTGCTGAAAAACGCGCAATTTTTGTGATGAGTTCTTTTTGGGAATAGTTTTTAGGATTAATGACACGCTCATTATCATCAAGAATTTTAAGCTCTCCGCTGACCTTTCGATTCCAAATACTTTCTTGACGAGAAAAGTCTCGGTATGAGCTAATGATTTCTAATTGAGCGTTTATTTCAGTCTTTGCAGCCACTTGCAGTTTTAAAAAATTTTCTAAGGTTTTGGCTTCTAAAAAATGTGAGGTATCTTTGTATTGTTGTAAATGATCTTTAGGATTAATTCGCCCAGTAAGAAGATGAAAAGAAGGGGAGTTCATTTAATTTCCTTGAGATTCTTTTGGAGAAGCAAATAATCTTTTTAAAGCTGTTCTTTGATAGCGGTTTGTAATAATTTTAAAAATATTATTTTCTTCATTTTCATTAATATCATTATAAGCAAAACTTTTATCCATGACTTTGTCAATATCTTCTATTTTGACTCCTGTTTGGTTATTTGAGTCGTTAAAGTCATACTCCTCTAAAGAGTTCGTTTTTGAATGACTAATTAATTTATTGCCTTTTCTTAAGCTTTGATTAGAGCGTTTGATGGTTTCTTCCATATCCTTGAGTAGGTCTTTGGGAGTATTTGATTGAGCAGAAGGAGTATTTAAGCCATTACTAAATGGATTTGAAACTTTTCCAGATTTAATTGCTTTACTAAAGGAGTTGTTGAAACCTTTTTTAATTTGATTTTCTAGACCTTTGACCTTTTTTAACTGAGCTTGATATTTTTTTTGTTTAGCTAAATTTTCTTTAGCTTGATTTAATCTTAAAGCAAGTTGCTCTGTGTTGCCATTATTTAGTTCTCCTGCTGAAATATTTCCTTGAGTGAACTTCACCGTGTCTTTCATCATATCTTTGAGTCCATTTACTGATCCAAGTGAGCCCATTTTAAGCTTTCCGTTAATACGTAAACAATCATCAGAACCAGACTTAGTTTTTCTTTGTTTACATGAACAGTTTTCATCAAACTGTTTTGACTTGGTAAAACATCCAATTTCAGTATTGGAATTTTCACCATGGTCCACTGCATACTCGGTCGGATTTAAACTGTTCGCATTTGCAAATAAAGATTTACATATATCTGACTTTATTCGAGCAGGATTTTTTGTACCATCTTCTAAATAACAGTAGCAATTAGGCTTTTCTAGGGAAGCTCTGTCTTCTTTTGTACAATAGCTAAAGCCAGCGCCTCCTGTCGCTAAAAAATCATCACGAAGTTTTTCAAGTAATTTGATTCTCTCTTTTGATGCTTTTGCATGGTCATTGGCCTTGTCTGCAACTTTTTTACTATGAAGTGCTAAAACACCAGACACACCTGCTCTTACATAAGGATTTTGAACGGCTTTGGCGATAGTTTTGTTCGTTGTCTTAATAGCACTACCAAGTTTATTTTTTACCGTGCTCATTAAGCCTTCATTTGAATTTGTATCCTGTGTCGTGGCATAAGCAGGAGATATAATGAGATTTGAAAGTTCTCTGTAGACGATTTCTAAGAGTTCTGCTTTTGTTATCTTTTTGAGATATGAATAGGGAGCAAATAAAGGAGAGTTAAAAACATAATATTCTTTCTTATGATTTTCAAGACTAGAGAAGCTACAACTATCAGTTGATGAGGTTAAGCCTTCATAAATAGCAGCGACAGAAGATGCTGTATACAGTCCAAAGGCAAGAGTATAGACATTTTTTCTTGTCTTGTGAGCTTTTTGTCGCGCCTTTTCTTGCGTTATTTGAAAATCAAAAGCAATTTTTTGATTCTCATTTATGGCGGCAACAACTTCGCTATCAGATAAAGGCTTTTCTTGCATTCTCTCTTGATATTTTTTGGCCAGACCATCTACTTTCTTTTTATAGCTCCTTTGGGCCATAAATTCCCCCAAAAGAGAACTTACTCCACCCCCAAGCATCAGCCAGGTTGATAATGAACTACATTCTCCAAGTGTTTCTTGTTTATTGAGAAGAACGTATCCTGAAGCTAAGGTGGCAACGGCAGGTACTTCGATATCTTCCTTTGGCTTAGAGCTACTTTTAAGATTATCATTTTTTTGAGATTCATTTATTTGTTGGTCTACATTATTGTTAAAACACTTTTTGAAAGCATCACCTTCTTGTTGTGCGCAATCCAAAGAACTGGATTTGGTTGAAACCGTTTTTTCATCTAAAACACATCTATTGAGATTACTGTCATATCTATGACCATCTTGGCATTCTTTGGCAGATGAGGTGAAGGCCCAAATAAAACTTCCCAGTAAGAAAAATAAGAATGTTATTTGTCTGTTCATATAAGCTCATTATCGGTTAAATTCTGCTATCTATTTAATTATAAAGGAGTTAATTAAGATACTTGTCAAAAGTTAGAAAATATGGCCAAATACTGAAAAATTGGAGCCAAATAATGAGATTGTTGCCTCAAATTATTGTCATATCTTTGTGTTTTAGCTTATCAGCTATTGCAAGTATTAAAGACTTAAAAACTGGAGATATTCTCCTACAGCCTTTAGATTGCTGGGTCTGCTCTTTAATTAAATTAGAGGAGAATTCTAAATATGCTCATATAGGAGTATTGGTTGAAAAGGGGAAACAAAAATTTGTTTTAGAGGCAATAGGAGAGGTTCGTCTTACTCCGATTATGGATTTTTTGAATCGAACAAAAGACATGAAGACCAAAATATTAGTTAGAAGAAGTCTACTTATTAATGATTGGCATCGTCAGAAATTTATTACATTAAGTTCAAAATACGAAAAGATGTTTTATGATACTCAATTTCGCTGGAATAATTATTCGAATAATACAGAAGAAGTTTATTGCAGTGAGCTTGTTTATAAATATTTGAATGAACTTCTAGACTTTAAAAGTTTAGCACCAAAAAGAATGGAATATCGAGTTAATCCAAAGCTTTGGGATGCTTATTTTAAGGGAAAAACTCCTCGTGGAGAGTTAGGAGTTTCTCCTGAAGACTTTGTTAAGTCTGACGATTTTTTTAGTATAATGCTGTTATGACTTACAGTATTCGTCCTATTGATTTAAAACTTAAAACGAAATGGAAAATCTCTCGTAATGAGAGTGTTACTAAGAGAAACTTTATTTTATCAGATGGATTGTATTTTTCAGAAATAGCTCCAAACATTAGATACAATGAAACTCCAGAAAGAATTTTAAATGAGTTCAATGATTTTATTTCTCATCCTGACCAAATTGATAAATCTTGGAGCCAAGCTTTTCTTTGTGGAGTTCGAAATTTAAAGCTTAAGCAAGAGTCCAAGGGACAACTGGCCAAAGCCTTAAAGTTAAAAGAATTAATGAAAGTCAAAACTTCTTTCTCTATACCTATTATGGATAAAGATAATATAAAACAATATTTGAGTTTGAATCCCCACTTCTATGCCTATAAAGTAAAAATAGAAAATCATCATTCAATTGAATTTTTAAATGAGATTGCAGCCAATACGAATGCTTTATTGCGAATTGATGCCAACGAAGGCTTTAATTCTCTAGACGATTATTTGTTTTTTGAAAAAGAAATTAGTCATTTAAATATTGAGTTTATTGAGCAGCCTTTTCCAGCAGAGCGCAGGGATTTGTATTTGCAGTTAAGACCAAATTCAAAGTTTTTGCTAATCGCAGATGAGTCTGTTACCGATCAATTTGATGCGAACGAGATAAGAAAAATGTTTCATGGTGTAAATATTAAACTTATGAAGTCAGGTGGCCTATTAAAGGCTAAATCTATGTTAGAAGAAGCTAGAAAGTATCATTTAAAAACAATGATCGGTTGTATGATAGAGTCAAGTCTGGGTATCTCAGAGGCTTTTTATTTGGCTCAGCTTTGTGACTTCTGTGATCTCGATGGCCACTTACTAATAGAAAATGATCCCTATAAAGACTTGCTAAAATTAGATAAAGGCCAGGTAGAGCTGAGCACAAAAAAAATCACTTAAAGTTTTTTGTGCTCATTTCTTTTTTTAGTGTTGGTGACCGCCAGCTCCGTGAGCATGACCATGTGCCAATTCTTCCTCTGTTGCACTTCGTTTTTCAGTGATTTCAATGTCAAAAAACAAATCATGTCCTGCCATTGGATGATTTCCATCAATATGAACATTCTCATCTTCAATACCTACAACTGTGAAAATAGGTGCATTTGGCTCGTTGTTGACTTGGAACTGATCACCAACAGCAATTTCTTTACCATCTGGGAATTGAGATTTTTGCACTGTTATTTGTAAATCTTGAATGACATCTCCATAGGCATCAGCAGCTTTGACTTCAACATTTTTTTTATCCCCAACATTAAGTGAAGTAATTTCTTTCTCTAGTCCAGGAATAATCTGTCCACTTCCTTCTAAGAAAAGTAGAGGAGTTGCATTTTCAGATGAATCAATTACATTTCCATCTTTATCTTTTAGAGTGTAATGAAAACCAATAACTTGTTTTGTCATAAATAATCCTTTAGTTTTTTACTATTGTAAGACATGTATGAATGCCATGTATTTTTGTCCTTATCTCATTTGCAGTGTAGTTAGCAAATGTTTTTTTTAGCAAATTCGTAGTTTCCCCACTTTGGTCAAAGCGATCAGAAGGCAAGAGCTTTAGAGAAAAAACAGAGCATAAGTTTTTCCAAAAGTGTTCTTCTACTGCAGCTAGACATAAGTAGGACTCATCCTTACTTTCATAAATAGAATAACAGGGATAAGCACCATTATGCAAAAAACGTTGAGTATTTTGCTGAGAAGACATGGGAAGAGAGTCAAAAATATTCTCAGTATTATCTTTGAGATAAAGCTCTTGAGAAAGAGATGTTTGAGTCTTTTCGGCTTTTCTAAGCATGGCCACGGCTGTCGTAGCTATCGTTTGAGCAAAGCTTATGCCAGCTATGGGTAAATAAGGAGGGGATTCTGTATCCTGAAGATGGAGTTTGAAACTCTTGGTAAAGCTTAAAGCATTGAGATCGTGCATATATTTGAATTGATCTTTTCCTCCAGAAAGCCATAAATAAACCTTTGCCTGTTGTTTATCTAAAGTTTTTCTATAATAGCTATTGTCAGGTGCGAGGATAATATCATGTCTTTTTATGAGTTTTACAATTTCTTGATAGTCAGATTGAAAGCTTATTTTTTTTATTTGTTTATTCGTGTTAATTTGATTGTACCAGAGTTTAAAATATGATGTTTGTTTAGGTGTTTCTAAAAATGAGTCGCAATCAGTATCTGTATTTTCAACTTTTGTTACCTCTGCTCCGAACTGCTGAAGGAGATAGGAAGACAAGGGGCCGGGTAGTCTAGTTGTAAAGTCTAAAATTTTTACGTCTTCTAAGTAAAGATGAGACATTTATGCTTGATCCTCTTGTAGCTTTGCATAATTCAGTATTACTTTTCTAAAATTGACCTCAGGGTACTGGTCTTGAATGGTCA
>PAKC01000008.1 GCA_002706205.1 Halobacteriovoraceae bacterium | reverse complement strand
TTTGGATCTTTTTCTAGTATTTTTTCAGTGAGATTTCCTGTACCTGGACCAATTTCTAATATTATATCTTCTTTCCTAGGATCTATTAAATCAATTATATTACTAATTGTATTAGGATCAATAAGAAAATTTTGCCCCCAACTTTTTTTAATTGGTATTTTATTTTTATAAACCAAAGAATTTTACAGCATTTTTTGTAGTTGTATTTGCAACTTCGTCATAGCTTATATTTTTTATTTCAGCAATTTTTTTTGCTACATATTTTACCATATATGGTTCATTTCTTTTTCCCCTATGTGGTTTTGGAGTTAGATATGGTGAATCAGTTTCAATCATTATTTTATTTAATGGAATTTCTTTCACAACATTCTCAAGCTCTTGATTAAATGTTATAAGACCAGTAAAAGATAAAAAGAGATTTAAATTGATTAGTTCTGTTTTTTCATAGTGTGCACTTAAAGTCTCAACTTTTCCTTGGTTAACAATAGGAATAATGTATGTACTCGACTCATTCATAGGGAGCCCTCTAATAAAATAAATAACAGACAAAGGGTCTTGAAAATATCTTGGAATTGGACGAATCTTCTTTTCCTTCTTTTTCTTATCCTCTGTAACCCTTTTATAAAATGAATATGTTTTCAGCTCACCTAAATCAAATAATTGTAAATCATCAATATCTTGCGAACTTTCTCTTTGAATAAGACTAAACTTTAAAGGAACAAAATTTTCCTTTTTGATATAAGAGTCACAATAATCATCAACCTCATAAAGGTAAGAATAAAAGTCCGCTGTTTTTATACGAGCATGGACATGGTAAACATCTTCACCTCCAAGTCGAGTATCTGATTTTGTTTTAATTGTTATTTTACCTGTAGATACACCTAAATAAGTAATATTAAGCACCACTTCTTCGTCATGAACCAAAACCGGTTCAAAACGATTCCAAAAATGAGCACTTTCTAGATCATAGTCTTTTAATTTTTCAGGATAATCTTCAGGGTACTTAAACTTATTTTGAGTTTCTTTCTTTTTTAGTTTTATAGGCTTAGGACGATCAACATTTCTTTTGTGTGTCTCTTTCTTTTTTATCTTCTTCCTTGCTGTCTGTTTTTTTGTTGTCTTTTTAGCTTTCACTTTACCTTCTGAAGTTACTTTTTCTGGTTCTTCCTCTTGAAATTTTTTAAAAACCTTTTCATTCACCTCAAAATCATCTTTCATGAGCTTTTCATTGCGCTCTTTTGCATTATCTTCTTCAGTAAAAAAGTTTGTAATCGTTGTTGAACATGATTGAAAAAAGAATAATAAGATATAAATAAAAAGAAGTGATCTCAACTTATGTCCTTTAAATAGATGTACAAGTCTTATTGTATAATGGATTTAGTTATAATCAAGATTAAGGATATTTCTTACCTTGGCCATAAGTTCATCTTCCCCACTTAAAAAGTCAATTTCGATATTTAAAGAAACAAATCGAGAATCTCGAGTCACTTTTCTAAGCTTAACCATATCTTTTTCACTAGTTACTATAAAGGCATCTTGTTGTACGCACTTCATTAGCATTTCATTCACATCCTCGTGAGTAAAAAAATAATGATCAGGATAAACAAGCTTCTCTACAATATCTGCCCCATAATCGGTGAGTAGTTGATAAAAGGACTCAGGAGAAGCAATTGCACTTAGAGCGATGACTTTTCTGCCCTTAAACTCTGACATATCCATTATTTCTTTATCAAAACAGTCCACTACTGCTGTCGGGCGATAAGAAAAGCGGCCTATTGGAATATTCTTACGATGATGTTTTTTTATTAAATTTAACAGGCCTTCTAGTTTTTCTTCACTTGCCTGATCTGCCCGGCTAATCAAAATCGCGTCTGCATCCTTAAGTGCTGTCAAACCTTCACGTAAATAGCCTAATGGAGCTGTTTGATAACTTGCAAGAGGTAATAAAGCGTCAAATAAAACAATATTAAAAGAACGATAAAGTTGAATATGCTGGAAGCCATCATCTAACAAGACAACATCTGGTAATATTTTTGGAAAAAATGTTTTTAAATTTTTTGAACGCTTTTTGCCAACTATAACCGCGCCTCTTTTCATTTTACGCGAGATTAACAAGGGCTCATCACCAAACTCATGAGGGTTTGATAAAAATTTTTGCCCTCCTCTAATTAAGCCAGATTTGTGTTCTAAATTTCCCTTATAGCCTCTCGTTAAAATAGCAACCTCAAAACCATAATTTTCTAACTTTTTGATTAACCAAATAATCATGGGAGTCTTACCTGTCCCTCCAAAAGTTAGGTTTCCAATTGAGATAATAGGAACCTTAAAATAGTCTTTTTTTAGCAGCCCATATTCATATAATGATCTACGAATTCTATAGGCAGACTCCCATGTCAGAGAAAAAGGACGCAAAGCAAAATATTTAATTTTTCTGACTATCATGATTAATCACATCGGCCATATACTCAGCAACAGAAAATTCATCTCCTGTCAGATGGCCCTTCGTTTCTTTTAAGATAGAAATTATTCTATCATATTCTTGTGGGTTTTGAATCCAGGACTTTATGGTTTTAGCAATATTATAACGATCTGCCTCCACCTGAATAAACTCAGGAAAGACATACTGTTTGTGTATGATATTTGTTAGGCTTGCTGGTCCTTTATAAGGAATAAGCATAGCTAAAACAAACTCTGTAAATAAAGAGACCTTATAACAGACAACTGTCGGTAACTGAAAAAGACCTGTAGCTAAAGTCACAGTTCCACTTGCTGCAATACTCATATCTGCCCAGTTCAAAGCCTCTGCAAGCTTAGAGGAGTTCCACTCATAATCAAACTTATATTCCTTATAACACTCTTCATTAACTGACTCTGACTTAACTATTCCCAACTCAATTTCATAATCTTCTTCAATAAGCTTCGTTGCGCGCATAAAAATATCTAACAGGGTGCCAACCTCGGTATTACGGCTACCAGGAAGAATAAGGATACGCTTTTTTCGAGTCGCAAAATCAGATGACTTTCTTTCACGAATATTAAGCAACTTCTCTTTATACTCTAACATTAAAGGGTGTAAAACTGATCTTACCTTAGACACACCTCTTTCTTGAAACCACTTCTTTTCAAAAGGAAGAATCGTAAAAAGTGTATGAACATTTTTTTCCAGAACTTTTGCCCGCCAAGGTTTCCAAACCCAAGCTTGAGGGGCCACATAGTACAACACCTTCACATCTAGTTTTTTGAGCTTTTTTGCAAGCTTAAGATTAAAACCTTGAAAATCAATTAATATTGCTGTCTTTGTTTTTCTTTCTTTAACTTCGGCTAAAAGCACATCTAAAGCTTTATAATAAAAAGGAATTTTAGATAAGACTTCCGATATTCCAATTCCTGAGAAATCCTTTAAATGATATCTCAAGCTCAATCCCTGAGCCTCTAGACGATCTCCTCCAACCCCATAAAAGTCACAATTGGGAACTCGTTTTTTTAACTCAGGAAAAAATGTCATCGCATGATCCTCGCCAGACTTTTCACCAGCGATAACTAAGCAGCTTTCTAAAGCACTCATAATTATAAAGTTAGCCTTTTATTTTCATCAAGACTTTCAAGTACTTTAGAAACATATAATACAGCGTTGACACCATCTTGATATGTTACCATCGGCTCTTTTTGATCAAGAATAGCGTCATAAAACTTTTCTTGTTCAATAAGTAAATGATCTCTTTTTTGATAAGAATCTTTTTTTACAAAGCTTCCATCATCAAATTTTGAATCTGTTGCATAAGAAATACTATTTTCAAACAAATCAACATAATAGCAACCTTGCTCACTCATAACTTCTAAAGAACGAACCTCATGAACATAATTACGTCCCGAAGTTATAATAACTTGGTCACCCCCTTCTAAAAAGAAATGGGCGGTAACATGATCCCACTTATTAGTACGAATCTTATGGCCAATTGTTTCAACTGCAATTGGTTTTTTCCCAAAAAGATATAACATTAAATCTATATCATGGATCATGAGATCTTGAACCACATCGACATCTGTAGCACGCCCTTTAAAGGCTGCTTGCCTCGTTATTTTAATCGTTCTAGGCGTTTTTTGTTCTCTAAAAACTCTGGCCAGTTTATCCCAAGCTTCATGACATCTTTCACTATGACCAACTTGTAAAATACTTTTTCCAAGAAAAGATTTAAGATCAATGGCTTCTTCATAAGTAGAGCATAAAGGTTTTTCACAAAAAACATGCTTATCATTTTTTAACAAATCCTTCACCATTTCATAATGAAATGAAGTTGGAGTGACCACGACAGCAGCATCTATTCTATCCATAATTTCTTTGACATCGGCAACCACTTCAACTGAAGAATAGGCTTCTTTCGCCGCACTTCTATTGGCTTCCATCGGCTCGACAATGGCAACCAACTCTGAGTTTTCCAAGGCATCAGCTTTTTGAGCATGCCACTTACCTAAATGGCCATATCCAATAACAGCAACTTTTACTTTATTCATTTAAACACCTATGACATAAAAGGAGGGAGACCGATCTCACTCACAGAAATAAAACTTATAATTTCTTGAACAACTTTATTATTTTTATATTCTTCAATATTTTCTGGATGATTCACAAAAGCTCTAGGGGCCAATGCAGAGGCTTCCATCATTCGATAAAACTCCACCACCTCAGAAATTTCTTCCTTTGTGTGACCTCTACGTCTCATTCCAATAATATTGACTCCTTTAAGTTTTATCCTATTACCGAATGCTGCACAATAATGAGGTATATCTTTATCAATGGCACTAGCAGCACCAATAAAGGCACCTTTACCAATATTACAAAAAGGAGTAACACCACAAGCTCCTCCCATCTGAACATAGTCTCCTAACTTAACATGACCGGCGCACATTGTTCCATTAGCGAGGGTAACATAGTCTCCAATAGAACAATCATGGGCAAAGTGAACACCTGTCATAAAATAGCCATGATTGCCAATTTGAGTAATTTTATCTTGCTTGGTTGTTGCTCTATGTACAGTACAGTTTTCTCGAAAAAGATTTGAATCTCCGATTATCGTTTGAGTCGGTTCACCACTATACGATTTATCTTGTGGAGGAACTCCTATAGAAGAAAACTGATAGAAGATATTATTCTTTCCAATTTTAGTATGTCCTTCTATAACGACATGAGAAAAAAGTTTTGTTCCTTCTCCAATAGAAACATTTTCACCAACTATACAATAAGGACCAACCTCTACATTTTCCCCAATCTCAGCACCATCGTGAATGATTGCCGTGGGGTGAATTTTTTCATTCATTTTTTATCCTTTTTTATAACATCTAACTTGGCCAAAATTTTCGCCTCAGAAATTTTTGTTTTCTCGGAAAAAATTTCACAATGGTAATGAGCAATTGTCCCACGAGACTTATCCATCTTAGCGTGAATTTCTAAATTCATACCTGGTAATATAGGTTTTCTGAACTTCGCCGACTCAACTCCCAAAAGGAGTGTCTCAACTTTATACTCATCACTTTTAAGACCATTTAATCCCAATGAAACAAAAGCCGAAGCCTGTGCCATCATTTCAATCTGAACAACTCCAGGTAGAATCGGATTACCAGGGAAATGCCCTTTTAGAATTTCCAACTTATCGGTAACCTCAAAATGGGCGACCACAACTGTTCCAACTAGGTCTTTACTTGTAATTGTTTCATTTTCTTTAATTGAGGGGGGAATGCTCACTCTTTCAACTGTATCTATAAAAAGAAAAGGGGGTCTGTGAGGCATAAAGTCTAAAACTTGAGATTTACTCATTAGCATACTTTGATCCTATTTTTTTGAAAGTTTTCTTAAAGTCGCTTGTGACCTCATCCATTCTTTCAAAGGTCTTGCTGGATGGCCACCCACAATTTCTCCAGGGGGGATAATGGCATTTTCACTCACAACAGCACGAGCGGCAACTTGAGCTCCTTGTCCAATGATGGCCGAAGGAGCAACCCCAGCCCCAGCCCCAAAGGCACAATAATTTTCAACCTCAACACTTCCGGCCAACCCCGTTTTACCACAAATGATGACATGCTCAGCCACTTTAACATTATGGGATAGCTGAACATCATTATCAACTTTAGAACCTCTACCTATTTCCGTAGGAGTAAAGGCACCCGCATCAATCATTGTATTACAACCAATTTCTACATCATCCCCAATAACCACACCACCAAGATGCCAGATTTTATGATGGGAACCTTCAAAAAAATTATAACCAAAACCATCACAACCGATAACTGTTCCGGCATGGATACGGCAATTTTTACCAATTTTTGTATAAGGATAGATAGTAATATTAGGAAATAATACTGTTCCATCTAATACTTCTACTTCAGGTAAAATCACACAGCCAGGAAGAATTCTAACATCTTTACCTATTTTAACATTTTCTCCAATAAAGACGCCTTGAGCTATTTGAGCACTAGCATCAATAACAGCACTCCCCATTTGCCTACCATCAACTTGATAATTAATATCTTGAAATAAAAGATCGTAAAAAGGCTTAGAAAGTAAGCACATGGACTGATCAACACTCTTGGTGGTTGCTATAAAAGCAAACCTTTCTGCTAATTCATCTTGGGCACTCATTTCTAGGGAAAGCCAGAAGTCTTCTTGAACAACAGCAACTGTTTGCTTAAAACTATCTTTATCGCTTCTGCGACCAATATGTTTGTAAAACCTTTTATTTTTTATAAAAATTAAGCTTTGATCGAGTGGATCATCAGAGTGAGAAATTGTTCTCAACTCAATCCGTTTTTGATCTCCCCCAACACTACTTAAAGAAGAATCATAAATTTTAAGGTTTTCAAAATCTATCATTACTTTGAATATTTTTTATCGTAAGCCTTAATAACTTTATCAGTAAGGTCCACTCTGTTAGCCGCATAAACCACAGGAGACTGGCTAATCTCAAAAGTCAAAGCAACTTTTTCCTTCGCAGAGACCGAATCAATAATAGGTTTTAATTTTTCAAGAATAGGTTTTTTAAGTTCTGCCTCTTGTTTTTGAATTTCGGTTTGAAATTTTCTCATTTTAGCTCTCACTGCTTCAACTTTTCTTTGAATCTCAGCACCTTTTTTCGCTTTGGCAGCATCACTTAAAACAGCATCTTGTTTTCTAAACTTTTCCTGTAACTTTCTAATCTCATTTTCTTCTTTTTTAAGAAGGTCTTGCTTAGACTTATAAGATTTTTCGAGAGTTTTATTAACCGACTGTCCCTCTTTAATAGTTAAAATAATTTTCTGAATATTAACTAGCCCCACTTTCACTTGGGCAAAGCCTGAAAGTGAAAAGAATACTGTCAAAAATAAAACAAATGTTTTCATCGTATGTCTCCTAGTTTTTATATTAAAATAATTGACCTATATCAAAATGAAATTGTTGGCCATCTTCTTCATCAGTTGGATCTATTGGATACCCAAACTCAAATCTTAGAACACCAATTGGGGAGAACCATCTAAAACCAAAACCATAATCTTTTCTTAAAATAAAATTATCAGGATCTAATTCTTCTTCAAAGACATTACCTGCATCAAAAAAGACAACCCACTTCAAGCCTGCTTCCTTAATAAGGGGATGCTCAAGTTCAAACTGACTTAAAAAAGAAAAACGTCCACCAGTATTAAAATATTCAAAGTTCTCACCATCAACCTCTTGTAAATAAACTTGAGGTCCAATATCTTCATAATTATACCCTCTCATATTTCTTGAACCACCCATTTGAAACTCTTCAGTTCTAGGAATATTTTTAGTTGAAAGGGTTTTCATAATTTGCTCAACTTTTACACGACTTCTAAAAATAAGGTCTTTATAAACAGGTCTATAAAGACGTCCCTCGACCGATCCTTTTAACCAATGCTGATCCCCGTAAAAGCCCGCATTTTCTAAAGAAATACTTCCATAGTACCCGTCAGTAGGTTCAAAAATATTATTACGTTTGTCATACCTCAAAGTTGTTTTCAAAGAAGCCGTTGCGCCATTTTCATCATCCACATCAACAGTTGGATTTCGAACTTTACTAATATCAGTCACTTCATGCCTTAAGGTAACAAAAAAGCGGGTATATTCAAAAATAGGGTACCCCACTCTTATATTTCCACCATACTTCTCTGATGAAAATGAACTAATAAGACCATTTTGAGTTTTATAAATATCCGCCCCAGCAGTCCACTTGGTATCCATAAAGTAAGGCTCAGTGAAACCCAAGTTATATGTCTTTTGATCTTCAGATAAAGAAACATTAAGATTGAGGTTTTGTCCAAGTCCTCTAAAATTATTTTGAGCAATACTGGCCTGAAAGAAACCTTTTGTGGCAGTAGAATAACCTGCACCTAAAGAGATTTGACCTGTCTGTCTTTCTTTCACTGAAATTTCTACATTTAAGACATTATCTTTTCCACGTGGAGAGACAGTATTAAAAATGACAGAGCCTGGCTCAAAGAATCCCAATCTATTTACATTCTCTTTTGACTTGCGTAGTAAACTTCCTGAGTATTTCATTCCCTCATGAATTCTTAATTCTCTTCGAACAACTTTATCTCTTGTTTTCGTATTACCTTTAACAATTATTTTACCAAAATAAGCAATTTTCCCTTTTTCAAAAGAATAATGGATATCAACTTTATTCTCACCTGGGACAATTTCTAATCTTCTTAAAACGTTGGCAAAAGCATAACCTTTATCCTGATACATTTCAGTCAGACTTTGAATGTCTTTTCTTAACGTTTCTTCTGAATAAACATCGCTAGAGCGTAGTTCGATTTTCTCTCTCATCTCACTTTCAGTAAAAAGCAGCTCCCCGTTAAAGTAAATATCATTTACATTAAACTTAGGTCCCTCTTTCACTTCGACAGTTATGAATATCCATTTCTTATCTTCAGATACCGTTATAATTGGATTACCAATATTAACCTGTAAAAAACCTCTCGTTTTATAGAGGTATTTAAGCTTTTCAATATCCGTTTTAAAATAAAACTCTTTAAAATTTCCTGAACCACTTAAGCCAGAGAACAACGTCTCCTCTTGAGTATGCATAAATGATTTAAGCTCCTCATCCTTAATTTCATGATTACCAAGAAATAATATTTTTTTGACTCTAACTTTATCAAACTCTTTGACTTTAAAAACAAGATCAAGCCCACCAAATTCATTTTCAATAAGATCGTAAGATATATTTGCTACATAAAAACCTTTTTCTTCATAAAAGCCCTGAAGAGTCACAACGTCTGATTTTATAGTGTTAACATCTAAGATATTGTATTCTTTTGTCTTGAGCTGTTCCTTCAGGTCATCTGAAGAGACTTCATCATTTCCTTCAAATATAATTTTACTAATAATAGGTTTTTCTTGAATCTTAACAATTAAAATATTTTTGCTGTTTTCCACTTTCTTATGAACTTCTACAGTCTTAAAATACTTCATGCTATATATTTTTTTAAGATCATTTCTCAAAGTGTAATTATCCAGCATCATGCCAGGTTTGATTTGCATTTTTTCTACAATGGCTTCAGCTTCAACTTTTTTATTACCCTCAACTCGAATTTCATCAACTTTAAATAATGCTTTATGATTTCCTAATGAAGTATCTGCATACAAGTAACTCTGTCCAAAAACTAGTAACAAAAAGACTATATACTTTATCATCCAGTGACCTTACTTTCTCAATTCTCGTGCTACATATGAGCTAGAAACTATTTAACCAACAAATATTAGCTAATAATCTGACCATCTTCAATGGTTATTTTTTTATGAAATGAATTCGCTACAGCTGCGTCGTGCGTCACCACAATTAGAGTCGAGTCGATTTCTTCTGACAGATTTCGCAGAACTTGCAAAACATTAGTTGTATTCTTTGAATCTAGGTTTCCAGTAGGCTCATCACACAATAACAACTTTGGATTCAGCGAGATAGCACGAATTATATTTAATCTCTGCTGCTCTCCTCCTGAAACTTGATATGGGTATTTTTTTAAACAATGTGATACACCCAAAATATTGGCCAGATTTAAAACACGCTCTTTAATTTCTTTAAGCTTAAATCCACCTATCTTGGCAGGTAGCAATGCGTTATCCAAGCAATTCATCGAAGGAAGCAAAAAGTGAAACTGAAAAACAAAGCCTATAAAACGATTCCTAAACAAAGCCAATTGCTCATCTTCCATCTTTGAAATATTTTTTCCATCGACAAGAACTTCGCCCTTATCTATCCTTTCAAGAGCACCCAAGGTATAAAGCAAAGTTGACTTCCCTGAGCCAGACCCTCCCATAATGGCTAAATCTTGCCCTTTTTCCAATTGAAATGACAATCCTCGTAAAACTTCTGTACGTCCATATGATTTATAAACATTTTTAACTTCTAAAAACATTATGAAAATTCCTGTCTTAATCCACTTATCAGTGATTGTTTTTTAAAACGTCTCATCGTAAAAAACCCTATTAAAAATATCCAGACCAAGGATACACCAAAGACGTACATATAATCAAAAACATCTAAAATTGTTTTAAGTTCATTGAGCTCGTAAATATCACCTGGAATTTGTAAGAAAGGTAGCTTTAAAATGGCATAAGTGAATATTTCGACTAATCCAATCGAAATTAAACAAGATATACTCCATATTAAAAATAATAAAACAAACCAAAAATTTTGAAAGGACTTTATACTTAAGCCTAAAGCTCGCAACATAAAAAAGTCTTGTGCCTTAATCTCATAAATAAAAATAATGAATGCGACAACATTCAAAATCGCAACAATGACAATCAACTGCAAAATAAGACTGATTGACACTTTTTCTACTTCTACAGCATCCAGTAAAACCTCAAACTCACTCCAAAAAGCTTCAAAGCCATAGTCTTCACCATACTTTGCAGCAAATTGCTTAAGAGCAGACTCAATACTCACCTCAGGTTTTAACTTGATCAAACCTAAATTTGAAGTTCCATCTTTGTAGTCTAACAAATTTGACACCGTAGATTTGTTTGCATAAATAAATCTTAAATCCTTTTCAAAAATACCGTGGTCAACAATTCCTTTAATTGTAAATGAACGAAGAAGAACCGACCCTTGATTTTTTGCCTTACCGGAAGCAACAGCTAAGGTTATTTGCTCACCAACTTTTAAGTCAAAGTGCTTTTGAAGTTGACTGCCTAGCAAAACACCTGTCTCACCAAGTTTTTCAGTATTAATGCCAGTAACTCTTTTAAACTTCTCTTGATCAATTCCTTTTAAAAGAACTCCTTTACTTTGCTCATTGATCAAAGCAAACGACTCAAGCTGTAAAAGAGTTGTGTAAGCTTCAATATCTTGACTCGACTTAAACAAATGACCTTCGTCTAAGAAAAAGCTTTCAGGACTTGTAAATTTAATATCTCCATTTGACTTAGCCAGGGCCTCCTTCAGAGTCACAACATAGCCATCCATTAAGCCAATAGTGGATAAAATAACAGCGATAGAAAATGAAAAGCTGGCAATTGTCCCTGTCAAAAAACGTAAAGAAGTTTTTTTCTTTAAAATTATTTTAAAAACAGATCCAAGAGGGAGCTTCGACATTAATCTTCTTTTTGTTCAAAGAAAGTTTCTTTTTTCAAGAGTGGAAAAAGAATAACATCTCTTATTGTTGAACTATTTGTTAAAATCATGACTAATCGATCAATTCCAATTCCTTCTCCAGCTGTAGGAGGCATCCCATATTCTAGAGCACGTACAAAGTCATAATCAGGATCACAGGCCTCATCATCCCCGTCCTCTTTTAATATTGCTTGATCTGCAAAGCGCCCTAATTGATCTGAAGGGTCATTAAGCTCGTTAAAGGCATTTGCAATTTCCCATCCATTAATAAAAAGCTCGAAACGATCTACTACATCAGGGTTCTCATCACTTCTTCTAGATAATGGTGACACCTCTGTTGGATAGTGAGTTATAAAAGTCGGTTGAATGAGCTTATCTTCTACAAACTCCTCAAAACAAATGACCATTAACTTAGCACACGAATACTTATCCAACTCACTTGGGTTAACTTCAAGCTCATCCTTGCTCTTTAGTAGAGAAATCATCTTGTCTTTATTTTTCAAATCTTCTTTGCTTAGTGAGGTATATTCTATAACTGCATCTTCCATGCTCATTCGTCTAAATTGAGAGCCAAAATCAATTTCATTCTCACCCCAAATAATTTTTTCAGTTCCCATCACATCTTTTGCTAATCCATGAAGAAGTTTTTCTGTAAAATTCATAAGATCTTCATAGGTGGCCCAAGCTTGATAAAACTCAACTGAAGTAAACTCAGGATTATGCTTCAAAGATAATCCTTCATTTCTAAAACAACGGTTCATTTCAAAAACTTTGTCATAGCCCCCTACAATCAAACGCTTAAGATGAAGCTCTGGAGCAATTCGCATAAAAAGCTCCATATCTAGAGCATTATGGTGAGTTAAAAAGGGTTTTGCAGCTGCACCACCTGCAATTGAATGCATCATAGGTGTCTCAACTTCCAACCAATCATCCTGATAGAAAAATTCTCTTATATAGCGAACAATTTGAGATCTTTTTTTCAGTTTATTACGTGACTCTTCTGACATAATCATATCAACGTAACGCATACGATATTTAAGTTCTTGATCTGTTAATCCATGAAATTTTTCAGGTAAAGGTCTAATAGATTTTGTGACAACTTTAAAGTCTGCAGCTTCTAAAGAAAGCTCCCCCTTATTCGTTTTAAAAATTTTTCCTTTGGCCCATATAATATCGCCATAATCACATAACTTATAATCAGCAAATCCTTGATCACTAGTTACTTTCTTTTTAACATAGAACTGGAATCGAGTCGTCCCATCATCAACCTGGATAAATGCAGCCTTTCCAAAGTCTCTCACTAGCATCGCGCGACCAACAACCTCATATGTCTCAGTCTCACCAATTTCTTCCTTGGCCATATGATCATATTTTTCTTTAAGTTCTTTTGCACTAATGCTTGGTTTCAAGCCATGTTTATAGGGATTAGAATTTGCTTCAGTAAGCTTTTTTCTTTTTTCTAATCTTACTTTCATTTGTTCATTAAACTGATCTTCCCATTGCGAAATGTACTTTTCTCTCATGCCTAAATTCCTTAAGTAGCTAAATTATTACGCCTTTTATATCTTCTTTTACTAAAAAGTTCCAGCAGACTTTTGGTAAAGGTTTGCGTCAAACTCTATTTTTCTCTTCATTAAGCTTGCTCTGTAGCATTATGTGTCCATTGCAAATAGCTTTTCATAAAACCATTTAAATCACCATCCAAAACCTTTTCTGCATTTCCTGATTCAAAGTTTGTTCGATGATCTTTAACCATCTTATAAGGATGTAAAACATATGACCGAATTTGTGAGCCCCAACCAATTTCTTTTTTATCTGCCTCATTTAAAGCATCTTGGGCACGTTTTTCTTCCAGTGCTTTTTCATACAGTCTTGAACGCAAGACTTTAAAAGCCGTTTCCTTGTTTTGTAGCTGAGATCGCTCATTCTGACATGTCACAACAATATTTGTAGGTAAATGGGTAATCCTTACTGCCGAATCAGTCGTATTTACAGATTGGCCCCCTGCCCCTCCAGAACGATAAACATCAATTCTAATATCTTTATCTAAAATTTCTATTTCAATATTATCATCTATTTCCGGTGATACATATACCGAAGCAAAAGAAGTATGCCTTCTTGCATTTGAATCAAATGGTGAGATTCTCACCAATCTATGAATCCCTGTTTCTGACTTTAAGTTTCCATAAGCAAAATCACCATTCACCATAAATGTCACCGACTTTAATCCGGCGCTATCTCCATCTTGATGATCCATTATCGAAACCTTATAGTTATTTTGTTCCGCCCAACGCGTAAGCATTCTAAACAACATACTGGCCCAGTCACATGATTCAGTTCCCCCCGCTCCGGCATTGATAGAAACAATCGCATTATTAGGATCTGTCTCTTCACTTAGAAGCGCTTGTTGTTCAGCCTCTTCCAAAGCCGGCTTTAATTGTTCGTAGACCTCGACAGCTTCCACAATACTACTGTCATCACCTGCATCTACAAACTCGCAAAGAGCTTCAAAGTCATCAAACATTGTCGCAACATTTAAGTATTTATTTACGGTTTGATTGAGTAAAGACTTTTCTTTTTGAACTTTTGCTGCATTTTCAGCATCTTCCCAAAATCCCTCTAAAGCCTCGAGTTCTGTAATTTCTTTAAGTCTCTCTTGTTTTTGTTCGATGTCAAAGTGACCTCCGAATATGTTGAATCACTTCTTTTAACTGAGGAAACTCAGATTTATACTCTCCAAGTTTTATTTTTGCATTATCTGACATCATTAGCTCCACTTTTTATCTTTGGAACTGCTAGCTTACATCACAAACGCCTAAAATATCAATATCATTGTCTAAGGTTGTCACAAGGGTATGGATTTTGAATATTAGCAGGAGAATTCTCAGCAATAACCTGTAAAACAGCTGCAAAAGTCATCCTGTCCGCATTTGCCAACTTATTGGCCTTACGAGAAAAAATAAAAGTTACAAATTTACTTCCCTCTTTCAAGGCTTTCCATAAAGATCTTGGACCTGTTATATTTGGAATATCAGGAACTCTTTTATACTTCACTAGATATAAAAAGAAAGTCTTAGAATATTTTTTAAAAAAGTTTACAGGAATCATGCCTCGTACAGCTTCACGATAAATATCATAGGCTAAATCAACTTCATCTGGCTCTAGAACTCCTGAGTTATCTTTATCAAAGCGTAACATAGATTGCTCAACGGCTAAGAGACCTCCCCATGAAACTGTAAAATCACCTTTACCCATAGGAATTTCTGTTCCATCTGTATAATGGTGACAGGCCCGACTAAATCTTTCTGTTGCAACAAGATAGTCATTTATTCTTTCTTGAGAACCTAATTCTTCTAAATAAGACTTTAATTGTGGGACATAATCCTGGACGCGATCATGATCGTTCATTTCGGTATTTAAAAATGAAACAAAATTTTCTCTATAACATAAAGATTCAATTCGCCCTTTATTATCTGTACCACATAGCTCCTTGAAGTCTGAATACATTTTATCTGCAATACTCAATGATGAAGTCATCGTTACTAAAAACTCTACAAACTCAGGAATTTGAATCAACGACTTTCCATCTGACTGAGCATGAAAAAGACTAGTCATAAGCGTAATTGTTTCAGCCGTATTTTTAGATCTTCCCGGTAATAAAATACCTTCGCCTTCAAACACTTCCTGAAAATCCACCATAAAGACTTCTAATTGTTTTTGAGTCAATTCGTATTTATATTCAGAGTCAGAGTCTTTCGCTGGTGTCCCATAAAACTTAAACATTCTTGCAACAATATCCTCATACAATAGAATCTCAAAAAGCCCCCTAGGAGAACGATGATAGTCAAAATCATAACGAGAAGAAAACTCTCCTCCTTGAAAAAAACGATAATTTCTCACCACACGATTAAAATGAGAAACAAAAGACTTTTCTTCTTCATTGAAAGTCACAAGATTATAAAAATCAACAAAAATTCTTTTTACGGAAGACAAAAGCGTCTCGTTTGTTTTATATGATCGATAAACGAAGACACCCTTAGCGATATTTTTATACAAAACATCTTCAAGTAAAAAAGATACTTCTTGAGCAGTAAAGCTTTCAGAAGAACTTCCTAACAAAACCTCCTTGATCTTTAAAAAAGAGTCTTTATATTTCATAAAACGAAGATATTCAGGAAAAAAGATATCAACAATATCAACAATCTGCTGATACGTAACAATGATTTCTTCAGGTTTATTTTTAAGAAAAAACTGCTCTAATGTTGTTTGAATATTTTCCTTTAAAATTTTTAAAAATTCCTCTTCTTCATTAGCAGAGATTGTATTGGTATCAGGTAAGTTTACAAAGTCGAAAATAACTTTCCCAATGTCTCCCAACATTGAGGTTAATCTCCTTAGCTCTTTTGAAGTCAATTTGTCTTCATCTCCACCCAAGATTGCTTTTTTTACAAATAATAATCCTTGAGCATATTTTAAAATATCGCGGTTTTCTAAGTTTTTAAATTTCATCAAAAACTTATCAATACTCAATGTTTGGTTGTTTGAATTAATAGATTCTTGAAAAAGCTTACCTATTTTTAAAAAAGTACTATAAACTTCAGATTTTCTTCGATTATGCTCATAAAAACTTAATCTTTCATGGGTCGTAAAATTTTTGTAAATATTTCCTTCGATCACAAGACGATTAAATTCAATAAAAAGTTTTGTTAATTTCTTTACACTTTCTTTTGAAATATATTCTTTATCATCTCCAAAAATAAGTGCATTCACATCAAAAATACCACGAAGAATATCAATAGTTTGAGCACTGACATCTTTCATATTCTTTTCAATATACGTAATGAGAGCTTTTTGCGGAAGAAATCCTGGTTTATCAGACTTTACAACCTCTATAAACAAATAAAGATTACTCTCCAAACAAAGCAAATCGTTTCGAATGTTTTCCGTCATAATTTTAGATAATGACTCAGTATCTAGACTACAAGTCTCAAACTGTTGAAAGCTTTCACGATGCTCGCTGGTTTTTTTAAATAAGTCACCACAAGACACGAGCGAAAAGACAATTCCAAAAAATAAAATAAATGACTTAAATCGCAACATTTCTTCCTCAAATAAATATTAAAATAAATATTTTATTGAGCTATAGACTGAATCATTGTTTTCAAATTTTGACCAATATGATTCTTTTGAACTATCTGTTCCAATCATCTTCACTCCAAAAGACGCTAAAACATTAGGTTCAAAACTATAGCTAGTTTTAAACATAGTGAGACGATCTTCCGTGAGCATGTCATATTTATAATCAATGGCCATAAAAATCTTCCGAGTGATTTTCTTACTGGCAGCTAAATGGATGGCCTGATTCCACCTTGGGTAATTAACGAGAATATCATTTTCCGTATCAAATTCACTCACTCTGGCAATATAACCAAAGTCAGCTTTTATTTCTCCATCATTAAAAGATAACCCCCCACTGAGGTAATCCTCTTGTTTCTTTTTTGGCTTAATTCCTGTGTACTGAATAAAAGGCTCATCACCATCTGGATATTTATCAGGTATTATACTAATACTTGAACCATAGGCTTTAAAAATATCACTAAAACGATATTCAACATTAGCTCCCTTAACATCGTGATTATAAAACTGGGGAGTCGCTTCAACATTTATCATACTTAAATCTGCTTCTGCAGAAATTTCAGCCGTCACAGACAACTGGTTTTCAGGCTTTCTGATATAAAACCCATTTAGATATAACCTTTTATACTCAAAACCAAGCTTTGCTCCGAAGGAATATTTAGTCACAACATCCGCTACATCGGGATAATTAACATCATAATATATAGGAACATTCCTGCCCTCAATTTCAGCACTCGATGAGGGAGCATCACACCAAGGTGTTCGACACTCAATCGTTCCCTGATCTTTATCAATAATCATACCTTGGCTCATTTCTGGTATATAGATAAAAGATCCAAATAAACTATAATCAATCCCATTACTGTGTTTTTTATCGTAGAAAAAACCGACTAAACCTTCTTGGCCAGGTTCAAAATAATCAAAATTCACACGATTATTAATTTTACCAAGACCCCATATTTTATCTATATGTGACCAATCAAGACTTGTTCGTCCCATTGCAAAACGTGAGCTAGAAAATCTAAAGTCTATAAGTGCTTCCTTTACTGAGTACTGTAAAACTTCTTCATCATTGACCTGAGAAACCAACTCAAATCCCTTATAAACTTCAGTGTCGGTGACAGATTGATATTTTAATCCAAATTTCCCTAAGTGTTTATTCCCTTTAACTTCACCGACATCGTCAACGAAATCACTTAACAGAAGTCCCGCATCACCACTTAAAATAGACGTTTTATTTAAGGAGGATTTGTTTGTCTTAAACTGAACAGTAGAAGTGTTTACTTCACAAAAGCCTAAATAAGGTAAAAAACACCCAAGACTTATGCATAATAAATATTTTACTTTTCTTTCTTTATTCATATAACCCAAATTCAGTACTTCTAGTTTAACTCAGTTAAGTCTATTAAATGACTACAGGAAAATCCTACTCTTTATAAAGTTTAACACCTGCATTGGCCAGCTAGCACAGTACACTAAAATGTCTGAATTTTTTACCTGTTTATTTTTCAATCAAACCCCGCAAGTACTTGATTTTACGGGACTCCCTAACAAAAGTTAAATAAATTGTAAGAGAGTATTAGTTGATAGATTTCATAAACTCTGAAATTATACTTTATTCATTAAATTTAGACATAAGGATTTGTCATGAACATTATTAAATCATTTCTTATTCTGGGTCTTTTAGCCTCTAGCTTTACGGCTTTTAGTGCAAAAGTGGACCCCACACGACTCTTTATTCAAACTGATAATATAGAGAGACTTCCAAAATACAAATTAATCAAAAGTGTAAAATATCTTTTTGACAATCATTACATAGTTAATACGGATAATGCCCATAGGTTAGCAACGCTTTTGAAGAATAATCCTGATGTGATTGATATTAAAAAAAATTACCATTCTGAAAAATCACAACTTCCAACTATAGAGCCCTTTGTTGTTGGAGTTAGCCAAACATCATTTAAAAATACCACACGTTTTTTTAATGACCCAAAAGTTGATAGGATATGGTCCTTTGAAAGTGCTGCTTTAAATGGTATTTCTGTAAATCGTTCGTATAATTTTCCTCTAAGTAGACCCAAAGAAGATATTATTGTTGCTGTTGTTGACACGGGTGTCGACTACAACCATGAAGACTTGACCGAAGCTATGTGGCATAATCCTAACGAGATTCCTCAAAACGGTATTGATGATGATCAAAATGGTTACGTTGATGATTATTATGGTATTAACACTCTTATCAAAGATAACCTCGGTAAAGCAACAGGTGATCCCATGGCGTCACATTCCCACGGAACTCACGTTGCAGGAACTATTGCTGCAAGCCAAAACAACTATACTGGTGTTGCGGGTATTGCGCAAAGGGCTAAAATCATGGCAATCCGAGCTGTTCCAAATAACTCCGATGAAACCGATGCAGATGTTGTAGAATCCTTTTTATACGCCGCCAAACACGGCGCGAGATTAATTAACTGCTCATTTGGTAAAAATCATAACGAAGGAGGCAGTATTGTAGAACAAACAATCGAGCATATAGGGAAGAAATATGGAGTCCTTGTTCTTGCTGCAGCAGGAAACGATTACGGAAGAAATATTGACAAATCCAAGACCTACCCAGCTTCTTTTACGACAGATTATTTACTTGTCGTTGCCTCAACTAGTAGTTCTGGAGCTCTATCTTGGTTTTCTAACGTTGGCAAAAAGAGTGTTGATTTAGCTGCACCAGGGTCCAGTATTTACTCGACTGTGAAAAATAATCGCTATGCAAATATGTCTGGTACATCAATGGCAACTCCTACCACGACAGGTGTCGCTGCAGAACTCTTAAGCCACTACCCTGAAATGGGACCATTAGAACTTAAACGAATCTTGTTAACGACAGTAACAAAGGATAAAAGATTCCAAAGAAAAATGGTATCTCCAGGAAGAGTTAATTTATATCATGCTCTACAATATACTTTAGAAAATCTTCATAATAACTAACTAAGATAAGGCCCTCCAAAGGGCCTTTTTTACTCGATAAAATTTCTAAGTTCTTTTACAATAAAATCTATGAAATATATTTGCTTATTTGTACTCTTTATTCCTACCCTTCTCCTCGCCAAAACAGAGACTCTTAATCTCTTGGTTTGGAAAACTTATGCTCCTCAAAAGCAACAAGATAATTTTATTGATTATATTAAAAAGAAATATAATGTTGATCTAAAAATTAATGTTAAGTATGCATTAACCCCCCATGATTTCTTCAATCATGTTAGAGCACAAACAATTGATATATTTTCTCCTACCCATAATTTAATAAATGACCAGAGATTTAATTTTATTGAAAATAATTTAATTGAACCGGTTAACAAAGAAATTGTGACCAATCTTAAGTTTCTACACCCTAAATTTGCTAATAATAATTATATCAAAAAAAATAATATTTTATATGGTATTCCTTTTTCACATGGCCCATACTCACTTCTTTATGATTCTTCTAAATTTTCAACGCCGCCAACAAGCTGGAAAATAATTTTAGATACAAATCTAAGAATAAAAATATCTCAAGACCATAATGAAGCAAATTTGTATTTAATTGCAATGGCCCTCGGGAAGTCTCCTCAAAAGCTTGCTTCTAATGAAACATACAGCGATGCCAACTTCAAAAAAGCTGTAGACTCTCTAAAGAAAAAGACAGCCTACTGGTCCGGCGTCCCCACAATAAAAGACTTTATGGAAACAGATTTAATAACATCTTGGGGTTTTGCTCATCCAAATAACAATCCTAAATGGAAATTTGCTAAAACAAAAGAAGGGATTACCTCGTGGATTGATTATTTAGTCATTGCTAAAAATGAAAAAAGAAGCCAGTTAAAAGCAAAAATTTGCCAAGAATGGCTCAACTATGCTTTATCTAAACAGTTTCAGCAACAAGTTGTCATCAACAAGATTCAAAGTCTCACTCCTAGAGCAGATATAAAAATGAATTATTCACAAAGTGATCTCAACTTTTACTATAAAAACCTTATACTATGGCCAACACTAACGACTCGAATGCGCAATTACCTAAAAAAGATTTGGGAACAAACCAAACCTTTAACATCGGATCACGAAAAAACTTTCCGCCGTTATGGCTATCTATAACTTCAGTCTTGTATGTGAATCAATTTCTGAATATCGCAAATAAGATTCATCTTCACAGCGACGACCTTCAAGAAATTCTTGCTTTTTAAAAACTCTTTCTTGCTTTATAACTTTTATTTTTAATTTCATGACCTTTAACAGTGATAAGAACAACGCCGGCATAATCATCAAAATTAAAAATATAAGCTTCTTAAGCCTTAAAATTTCATATCCATATTGATCTTTGTCAAAACTCAGTGTCGCCATTTACCTCTCCTTGAAAAAGCTTAAGCCAAAGATAATATAAATTTTGTGAAATAAGTTTAAAGACTTTGTTAAGAATGAGTTAAAGAGATTTTTTCAAATGAGATACTTGAGCAATAATTTTCTGTTCAAAGGCGACCATTATATTCTCTTCCTCAAGACTTATTTCATGATCATAACCACAAAGATGTAAAAAACCATGAATCACCAAATGAATAAATTCATCTCTAAAGCTTATTTTAAAATCTTTAGCTTGTTTTTGACATACAGAATAACAAACAAAAAGATCTCCCATTTCCATGGCCGGACCGAAGGCATCATATTTCTCATGCCTAATATTCTCTTGTAAGGGAAAAGATAAAACATCTGTGATTTTATCTTTTTCTCTATAGTCTCGATTAAGAGACTGTATAGTTTTATCATCCACTAAGTTTAAATTCATAATAAAATGATCAACAGCAACAAAGGAAAGATGTTTTTGTACAAAAAAATCACACCCTTGTGTGATTAATAAAATGATTTGTCTAAAATTATTTAAATCACTTTCTTTCAAATCAAAGCCTTCATAAAAAAAATTGATCTGAAACGAATTGAAAGTATAACTAATTTCTTTTTCCATTATCCTTCTCATGCACTATTATAGTTATATTCTACCCTATAGGAGTTATTTAATGCAATTTGAAAATATTCATCATGTTATCGAGGTCATACACCAACTTAGAGACCCTGAAAATGGTTGTCCCTGGGATTTAAAGCAAACTCATCACAGCTTACTCAAATATCTTATTGAAGAGACATATGAATACATACAAGCAGTAGAGCAAAATGATACCAAAAAAATGCAAGAAGAATTAGGGGACGTTTTTTTACAAATACTTTTACACGCGGAGATTGCAAGTGAATCTGGTCATTTTGACCTAGATTCAGTATCTAAAACTTTGGCAAAAAAGATGATTGAAAGGCATCCCCATGTTTTTACACAAAACGATACAAATATCACTTCAGAAGAGGTTTCCAAAAATTGGGAAAAAATTAAGTCCAAACAAAGAGGAACACCTAAGTATTATATTGATATTGATGATGCTTATGCCCCCGCATTATTAGCCGCTTATAATATAGGGGCTAAATCACGTAAAATTCATTTTGATTGGGATGAGTTGCTAGATGTTTGGGACAAAGTAGAAGAAGAACTTCAGGAGGTTAAAGAGGAAATCCAATCTTCTCCCTATAATAAAGCTAAGGCTGAAGAAGAGATCGGAGATTTATTCTTTTCCATTGCGCAATTGGCCCGTCATTTAGAAATTGACCCAGAACAAGCTTTAAAAAAGGCAAATCTTAAGTTTATCCAACGTATCAAGCTTGTTGAAGACAAAGTCAAATTAGATAAAAAAGCAATGCAAGACCTTACTACTGATCAGCTAGAAAAGTACTGGCAGCAAGTCAAAAAAGAACTTAAATCTTATTAACCGCCCTCATATGGATGACCACTTTTCAACTAAATAATTTACTTTCTTTTAATTACTTATGAGTATCTTGAACTTTCAACCTCATATTCGCGTGCTGGA
>PAKC01000007.1 GCA_002706205.1 Halobacteriovoraceae bacterium | reverse complement strand
AGTTTACTTTCAATAAGTTGTTTTACCTCTTCTAGTGGATTCATTGCTACCTCATTCCTATATTAGGTTGCTAGTTATAAGGGTTAGGATACGTGTCGTCAATGTGACAAAGCCTAGTGGTTTATGCCATTTTCGAATTTTTTCATCACCTTTGTTTAATTTATTACCAGTATAAAAAATGAAGGCGTATAAAATGACGGTGCTTACGGCCAAACTGACGTGGATATTTAGTATTGCTGGGTTACTTACCACTTTTGATGCTTTGAGAACTGCACTTCTCGTTAATTCAATTTGTGCAACTAGTAAGAGATCCCAGATAATGACGGTTTTCATGATCTTAACATGTTTGAAGCGAATTTTACGGTTATAAACACCATAAATCATGAGCATGACGATAAGAAAAGATTGAACCTGAAATATGGCCGATGACATTTGATTATCCTTTAGTAAGATTGTAGGGTTATTTTTCCAAATAATCTATAGGAAGGCAAGATGGCAGAACTTGGACAATGGGCATTAATTGATATTGAGACGACGGGAATTGATGCTGTATATGATAATATAATTGATATTGGTTTTTTGCAGTTTGATGGGACAAAACTTGTTCGAGAGTATTCTTCTTTAGTTTACTCTGATATTAAACTTTCTCAGTTTATTCAAAAGTTGACGGGAATTAAGCAAGCTCAAATTGATAAAGCTCCTCATTGGTCTAAGGTTGAGCCTGAATTATTAAGTCTTGATGGGCATGCTTTAATTGCGCATAACGCAGAATTTGAAGAAAAGTTTTTAAGTCAGTACTTTGAATCCTTAGCTCAGGATAGGGAAGGTGAGACATATCAAGATTCTATCTTTTTTCTTGCTCTTATTTTTCCTGAGAGAAGTTCACTCAATTTAGAAAGTTTCTTAATAGATTTAAAAATTGCAACTAAAGAAGAGCATCGTGGATTGGCCGATTCAAAGGATCTTTTAAGAGTGATGCTCTTGGCAACTTATTTAGTTAAAATGGATAAAGAGTTTGAAGCTTTTTTAAACTTGCAATTAGAGAATTTTACCTCTCAAGAATTTTGGTTTAAACAATTTCTTCAGTTAGATCAAAGTGAATTGATTGAGATAGCACAGCAAATAAATTTTGATGTCGAAGAGGCTTATCTTTATTATAGAGAAAAACATCTTGAGCGAGAAATAAGTCCTTACTCATCAAATACATCTTCTTGGGAGTTCTCAGGAGAGAAGATTAAAAAAATTCTTCGAGATGAAACTCATATTCAGAATGAGCTTCAAGCCTATAAATATCGAAAGTCTCAAGAGGAACTGGCCTTAAGAGTTGGTCAATCTTTTGCTAATGGAGTGCATGCCCTGATTCAAGCACCAACAGGTACTGGAAAGACATTAGGATATTTGTTACCGGCCGTATTGTTGGCCAAAGGCCAGCAGCAGCAGGTTATGATATCGACAGGAACAAAAGCTCTGCAGACCCAAGCGATGGAAAATGACATTCCTCTAATGTTTAAAATGCTGGGACTAGGTAAGAATGATTTAAATGTCATTAGACTGGTTGGGTCCAAGAATCATTATTGTGAACTTTTGTATCGAAATGATGCTAATCAAAAAGAAAGTATGCTTGATTTGAGAAGTTTTCCAGAAAGGCTTACTCATGCTTATTTTGAAACTCTCTTCTTTTATAATCGAAGAGTAGAAGATTATTCAAAAATTATTACAAGAGAGTCCATTCCCTTTGTCTTTAAACGAAAATTTATAGAGTTTGCTGATAAAGACAAAGAGATTCAGGTCGACTTTAGGGCCTGCACTGGCAATAAATGTCCGTATAGGCATAATTGTACTTACTTTCAAGGTTTAAGAAAATCAAAAGATGCAGATATTATAGTTGGTAATCATTCTTTACTTTTATCTTGGCCCAAGTCAATGGAGCGCCCTCAATACATAGTCATTGATGAAGCTCATAAGCTTGAGGGAGAATCAACTCAAGCCTTTACTCAAGAAGTGACTCAATCAGATCTAGAAGGATTCGCAAAAAATATGCCCTCTATGGTAGCACCTGTTTATTATCTTTTGGGAGATGATGATAAGGCTAAAGAAATTGTTCAAAGGGTAAAGTCTGAAACGACTTCTGCAGCTAAGGCCATTGAAGAAAATATCCAAGGCTTAGCAAGTTTAATTGAGAGATACGCAAAAAAATTACCAAGATTTACTGATATTTATTGGAATGAGTTTCCAATGATTATTGAAGATAAGATGAATAATTCTGTTGAAGTTGGAATTTTTAATCATATCGACTCATTACGCTATATTTTTAAAGGCGTTTACGATGTCGTTTTTCCTCTATTGGCAAAGTGGAATTTAAATACTTTAAGTGAAGAAAACCAAATCACAGCCTTTACATTATTCGAGTCATTTGTGACACATGTTGAAGATACCTTGAGCACTTTGACAAATTTATTGGAGCATTCAGAACAGAGGTCTGGCTCTATTAAGTATCATGAAGAGCTTGGCTATCAGTTAATAAGTGCCCCCATCAATGTGGGAGAAATTTTTTATGATCAAGTTATGAAAACAGCTGAGTCTGTCGTTTTTACTTCAGCAACTTTGGCGAATCATGATGGGTCGAAGGGAATGCCCCAGGTTGAATGGATGACAGGATATAATCTCTTGGATGCTAAAAAACGTTTTAAAAGCGGCTTCTTTTTGCAAAACAATTATGATTACAAAAATCAGGCTAAAGTTTATTTATGTACTGATACGCCTTCGTTATATGACAAAAGCTTTGTGCCTTTAACCTTAGAAAAAATTGTCCCCCTGATTAGAGACCTAGGGGGAAGGTCACTACTTTTATTTTCGGCCAGGGTTCGCTTTGATAAGGCCTGTGAGATTTTATTAAAAGAGTTTGAAGGAGAAATTCCTGTTTTTATCCAGGGCCTTGGTCAAAATGTTGTCGATGAGTTTAAAAAGTCTGATAAGGGAATCTTAGTTGGGATGGAGTCTTTCGGAGAAGGAATTGATATTCCCGGAAATAATTTAGAATTTGTATATATTGATAAGGTTCCAGATTTAAGACAAGACTTAGTGACGCAAAAACGCAGACAATTTTATGAAGCTAATTTTGGAAATGAGTTTAATGATTATTTTCTTGCTCATAGAACAAGAGCGTTGCATCAAAAGCTGGGGAGATTACTGCGAAGAGAGAGTGACAAAGGATGTATAATTATTACTGATTCAAGACTTTCTCGTTGGAAAGGAAGAACCTTGGAAACGTTTAAAGAAATGATGGCCCCTTATGATATTCAAATGGTTAAGTTAGAGGAAGCTTGTACACAAACAAGAGATTTTTTAGTTTAGATTTGATTAGTTGTTTTGCTTTCTAAGTTTTTAAGCGTTTCAATTCTAATTTCAAGATTTTTATCGAATTTAGCTAAATAAGGAATATAATAATATTTACTTAACCAAATATCTCGGCCAGCACTATTAATAGAACCATTTGAGTCTACTTGCAGTAGTTTGCAGTGCGTTGCTTTGAGCTCGTTGCCGTCAATAATAATTTTTTGTGGTTCTAGTTCTTCAAGTTCAAGATAGGTCTCATGTTCAAAAAAAGGTCCTTTGTATTTCCAGATATTGTTTGAGCTGATGAGAGTGTATGGTGTTCGTTGAACCGGATCTATTTTTTTCTGGTTAACCATTATCATTGAAGTAAGAAAACAAGGAGCAGCAATATGAGGGGTGCTCATAAGAATTTTTTCAAAGCGGTTTTCCTTTTCATCACAAGTAAATTTATAATGAGTGACTTTGGTTTTTAGATCGATTGAGAAGTCTTCTTGACTGGTTTGAGCTCCCAGTTGACGAGTAATTTTGACGTGTACAGGATCAAAGTTTTTATTAACTTCATATTCTGTATATATTTTTAAAAATTCACCAGTTTTAACACGGCTTAAAACCTCTGCGTTAAAAAAAAAGTTGCCTTGAATTCCTGTTTCTCGCTCGACATGAAAAATTTCTTCTGTGTAGACATGGCCTTCATTAAAATAATTATATTTACCCTCTAAGATTTTTTCTTTAACACTCATATATCAAAACCTATGCACAGATTAATTTCTTAATTTTTTTTAACAAGTGAGCTGACTTTCATTGTCATTATCTTTAAGAATATGATATTCATTACGCATATCCAAATTTAAATTTAATATTTTACAAAGGATTTTGTACCAATGATTAAACTAAAAAAGGGTCTTAATTTGCCTATAGAGGGGGAACCTCAGCAGAAAATTGATGATGGCCCAAAAGTTACTCGAGTTGCCCTGTTGGGTGATGATTTAGTCGGAATGAAACCAACAATGGAAGTTAAAGTTGGAGATAAAGTTAAAAAAGGGCAGTTGTTGTACTCTGATAAAAAAACTGTAGGAGTGAAGTATACGGCCCCAGTTGCTGGAGAAGTCCTTGAGATTAACCGAGGAGCGAGAAGAGCTTTTGAGTCTTTGGTTATCAAGGTTGAGAGTGAGGATCATGTAAGTTTTGAGTCTTATAAAGGTTCAGATTTATCACAGTACAACTCTCAAGATGTTAGAGATTTACTAATAGAGTCAGGACAGTGGACTGCTTTGCGTCGTAGACCATTCTCTAAAGTTGCGAAGCCCGATGAAACACCGAGTTCAATTTTTGTAACAGCTATTGATACTCACCCCCTAAGTCCAGATCCTGCTTTGATTATTAAAAATAATGAAGAAGCTTTTGCTAAAGGTATTAAAGTTTTAAAAAAACTTTGTGAAAAAGTTTTCTTGTGTACGGCTCAAGGCTCAACAGTTCAGCCTCAAGAGGGTGTAACTAAGAAAGAGTTTTCTGGCCCTCACCCTGCAGGCTTGGTAGGGACTCATATTCATTTTTTAGATCCAGTTGGTGAGAAGAAGTTTGTTTGGCATATTGGTTATCAAGATGTTATTGCGCTGGGTAAACTGATTGAAAATGGTGAAATCTTCACAGATAGAGTGATTGCTTTGGCCGGGCCAGCGGCGAAAAACCCTAGGCTTTTAAAAACCAGAATGGGAGCGGCAATTAACGAGCTTTGTAAGGATGAAGTTAAATTTGATAAAGTAAGATATATTTCTGGATCAGTTTTCGGTGGAAGAAATGCTAAAGATAGTTTTGGCTATTTAGGTCGTTTTCACAATCAAGTCTCTTTATTAGCTGAAGGTGGACACAGAGAACTACTTGGCTGGCATAGCCCTGGATTTGATAAGTTTTCAGTTAAGCCAATCTATCTCTCTAAACTTTTTTCTAAGAAATTTGCTTTTGATACAGATACAAATGGCTCACTTAGATCAATTGTTCCAATTGGCTCATATGAAAAGGTTATGCCATTAGATATTTTGCCTACATTTTTAACAAGAGCATTAATGAGTGGGAACACAGATATGTGTGTCAAGCTTGGAGCTTTAGAGTTGGATGAAGAAGATTTATCTTTGTGTACATTTGTTGACCCTTGTAAAAATGACTTTGCTATCAAGTTGAGAGAGAATTTAACTGAAATTGAGAAGGAGGGGTAATGAAGTTTTTAAGAGATACCCTTGATAAATTAGAGCCGAGCTTTCATAAGGGTGGTAAGTTTGAACTTTTCTATCCTTTATATGAAGCAATTGATACTTTTGCCTACACTCCTGGGGAGACGGCTAAAGGTAATACTCACGTTAGAGATGGAATTGACTTAAAAAGAACAATGATTACTGTTGCTATGGCGTTAGGACCTATTGTTCTTATGGCCTTATACAATACCGGCTTGCAAGCAAACAATGCCTTGGCAAGTGCAGGTCTTGAAGCTACAGGATGGAGAGCAGACCTTATTAGAGCAATTGGTCTGGGATTTGATCCCTCTAATATGCTTCATAATTTCTTTCATGGTTTTATGTGGTTTTTCCCAGTCTTTTTGGTGACCCAAATTGCAGGGGGGACTTGTGAGTTAATTTTTTCAGTTATAAGAAAGCATGAAATTAATGAGGGATTTTTAGTTTCAGGTTTATTGTATCCGTTAATCCTTCCTCCAACAATACCTTTGTGGCAAGTTGCTGTTGGGATTATTTTTGGTGTTGTCATTGGAAAAGAGATTTTTGGTGGTACGGGAAAAAATATTTTTAATCCAGCTTTGACCGCAAGAGCTTTTTTGTTTTTTGCTTATCCAGCTCAAATTTCAGGAGATGCAGTATGGACTGCCGTTGATGGTTATACCGGGGCTACACCACTTGCTCAAGCAGCCGCTGGTGGGCTAGATGCAATTACTGTCGCTTGGAATGATGCTTTTATTGGTTTTATTCCTGGCTCAATGGGTGAAACATCAACTTTGCTTTGTTTAGTGGGAGCATCCTATCTTATTTTAACAGGAATTGGCTCATGGAGAATTATGCTTTCAATGCTAATTGGAATGGCTTTAATGAGCCTTACTTTTAATATGATCGGCAGTGATTCAAATCCTTTATTTGCTTTAACACCTGCTTGGCATTTAGTTTTAGGTGGTTTTGCTTTTGCTTGCGTTTTTATGGCCACAGATCCAGTTAGTGCAGCTATGACAAATACAGGAAGGTATATTTATGGATTTTTGATCGGTGTTCTTGGAGTTCTGATTAGAGTAGTTAACCCGGCTTATCCTGAAGGATGGATGCTAGCTATTTTATTTATGAATGCTTGTGCACCATTAATTGATTATTTTGTTGTTGATAAAAATATTAAAAGAAGGATGGCAAGAGATGTCTAAGCAGAATCAAACCGTGAAAACATTAGTAGTTGCCGGATTATTATGTTTTGTTTGTTCCGTTCTCGTTTCTGTTGTTGTTGTGACACTAAGGCCACAACAAGCTGAAAATGCAGAGTTGGACATGAAAAAGAATATTTTGATGAGTGCAGGCTTAATCGAAAAAGGCGATGATATTAACCAAGCATTTAAATCAATCGAAACTGTTGTTGTTGATATGCAGACAGGTAAAAGAGTTGAAAATGCAGATGTTGAAGACTTCAATCAGGTTGAAGCTTCAAAAAATCCAAAGAAAAGTGTCAAGATACCAGCTTCAAAAGATGTTGCAGGTTTATCTCGTAGATCTAAACTTGCTAAGGTTTATTTAAAAAGAGATGAGACAGGAAAAATTAATACACTTATTCTTAATCAGTGGGGGAAAGGACTGTGGTCGACAATGTATGGCTTTATTGCTTTAGGGCCTGATATGAATACAGTCAAAGGCTTTGGTTATTATTCTCAAGGTGAAACTCCTGGTTTAGGTGGAGAAGTTGATAATCCCAAGTGGAAAAATTTATGGGTTGGAAAAAAAATCTATAATGAAGAAGGTGAAGTTGCTTTAGAAGTTGTAAAGGGACAAGGCCAAGGTCAGTATGAAATTGATGGTCTTTCTGGAGCTACCATTACGGCTAACGGTGTCTCTGACTCTATTGAGTACTGGTTTGGAGAGCATGGGTATGCTCAATTATTAGAAACTGTTAAAGCTGGGGAGTTATAATATGAGCATCAAAAAATTAGTTGTTGAACCTATCATTTCAAATAACCCAATTGCTTTACAAATACTAGGGATATGTTCGGCTTTAGCTGTAACAGTCCAGCTTAAAAATGTTTTCGTTATGTGTGCAGCAGTTACAATGGTTATTGCTTTTGCTAACTTAGGCGTTTCTTTAATCAGAAATCATGTACCAAGTTCGATTCGAATTATTGTGCAAATGACGATCATTGCCTCCTTGGTTATTATCGCTGAGCAATTTTTAAAAGCTTATGTTTATGATCAATGGAAAACGATGGCCGTTTACGTTGGTCTTATCATTACAAACTGTATTGTAATGGGAAGAACTGAGGCATTTGGAATGAAAAATGGCCCCGTGGAATCTTTTTTTGATGGAATTGGAAACGGTTTAGGCTACTCTTTTATTCTTATCGTTGTAGGGTTTTTTAGAGAGTTGTTTGGATCTGGGAAACTCTTAGGTTTTACCATTTTTGATTTAACTAAAGATGGTGGCTGGTATCAAGCCAACGGTTTGATGCTACTTCCACCAAGTGCATTTTTTATTATTGGTTTAATTATTTGGGCTATAAGAACAAAAGACCCATCTCAAATTGAAGAGTAGGAGCAGTTGATATGTTTGAACATTATTTAAGTTTAATTGTAAAAGCAATTTTTATAGAAAATCTTGCACTGGCCTTCTTTTTAGGGATGTGTACATTTTTGGCAGTATCGAAAAAAGTATCAACTGCACTAGGTTTAGGTGTTGCAGTTATTGTCGTTCAGACAATTACGATTCCTGCAAATAACCTTTTATATACCTACTTTTTGAAGGCAGGAGCTTTATCTTGGGCCGGTTACCCTGATGTGGACCTTTCTTTTTTAGGTTTGATTTCTTATATCGGTGTTATTGCAGCAATGGTCCAAATATTAGAAATGACCTTAGATAAGTTTTTCCCGGCTTTGTACAATTCTTTGGGGATCTTCTTGCCTTTGATTACCGTCAACTGTGCAATTCTTGGAGGGTCTTTATTTATGGTAGAAAGAGATTATAATTTTGGCGAGTCTGTTGCTTATGGATTTGGATCCAGTGTTGGATGGGCTTTGGCAATTGCTATACTTGCTGGAATAACTGAAAAAATGGATTATTCTGATCCTCCAAAAGGTTTACGAGGTTTAGGAATGACCTTTATGACATGTGGATTGCTGGCCATTGTTTTTATGGCATTTGCAGGAATTTCTCTCTAAGAAAGTTAATTAAAGGATAATAAAATGAATGTAGTAATTTTAGGTGTTGCAATGTTTACAGGAGTCATACTCTTATTAGTAGTATTGATTCTTATTGCACGTTCAAAGCTAGTACCTCAAGGTGATATTAATATCAATGTGAATGGTGAGAAAGATTTGAAAGTCTCTCCAGGACAAAAACTTCTTGGTGCTCTTGCAAATGAAAAACTTTTTCTTTCTTCTGCCTGTGGTGGAGGGGGAACCTGTGGGCAATGTGTGGCAAAGGTGATGGAAGGTGGAGGAGATGTTCTTCCTACTGAGATGTCTCATTTAACTAAAAGAGAAGCCAAAGATGGTTGGAGACTGGCCTGTCAGGTAACTTGTAAGCAAAATATGAAGGTTGAAGTCCCTGAAGAAGTTTTTGGAGTTAAAAAGTGGACGTGTAAAGTTAAGTCCAATGACTCAGTTGCGACTTTCATTAAAGAACTTGTGCTTGAACTTCCCGAAGGTGAGTCAGTTCCTTTTAGAGCTGGTGGTTTTATTCAAATTGAAAGACCTCCAGGATTAGAAATTGATTTTAAAGATTTTAATATTGAAGATGAATATCGAGAAGATTGGGATAAATATAATCTTTGGCAATATAAATCCAAGGTAGATGATGAAACTGTGAGAGCTTATTCTATGGCCAATTACCCTGAGGAAAAAGGGATGATTATGCTAAATGTTAGAATTGCCACTCCACCCCCAAGTAAACCTAATGTTCCTCCTGGGAAAATGTCTTCTTATATTTATAATCTAAAACCAGGTGATGAGTGTATTATCTCAGGACCATTTGGAGAGTTCTTTGCTAGAGACACTGACAAAGAAATGGTGTTTGTCGGTGGGGGAGCCGGAATGGCGCCTATGCGTTCTCATATATTTGATCAATTTAAAAGAATTAAGACTGATCGTAAGGTGACTTTTTGGTATGGAGCAAGATCAAAAAGAGAAATGTTCTATGTTGAAGATTTTGATATGATCCAGAGAGAAAATGAAAACTTCACTTGGCATTGTGCTCTTTCTGATGCTTTACCTGAAGATAATTGGGATGGATATACTGGCTTTATCCATAATGTTCTTTACGATGAATATTTGAAAGATCACCCTGCTCCTGAGGATTGTGAGTATTATTTGTGTGGCCCTCCAATTATGAACCAATGTGTAATTAATATGCTTCTTGATCTTGGTGTAGAAAGAGAAGATATCATGCTAGATGATTTCGGTGGTTAATAAATATATTAAAAGGTTCCAGCAGACTTGTGGTTTAGCTATGCGTAGTTTTTTTTACACTCCGCACCTCCACAAGTCTGCTGGAACCTTTTTGTTGATGTTCTTTTTTATAGCTTGTAGCTCAGAGAAAAAATTTGTTTCTATAGAGGGAAAAACTATGGGGACTTATTATCGGGTACAGCTATATTCAAGTGAGAGTAAGGAAAAACTTAAAGCAGATATTGATAAATTTTTACGATTATTTAATCAAGTCTTTTCTACATATATTGAAGACTCTGAAGTCTCAAAAATCAACAAACATAAATTTGATCAAATTAAAATATCAGACTCAATGAAAAAGCTTATCGAGCTATCTCAAAACATTTCAAGAAAGTCTTATGGGTATTATGATCCGACAGTTGCTCCTTTAGTGAACTTATGGGGTTTTGGACCTCATAAAGTTAAATCAGCTCCTGAAAAGAGAGTCATTGAACAGGCCATAAAAAAAGTTGGCTTTAATAAATTAGAAGTGAAAGATGACAGACTTTATTATCTCAAAGGTATGGAGTTAGATTTTTCGGCCATTGCCAAAGGTTATGGCGTGGATGAGCTAGTTAAGTTTTTAGAATATCAGGGATACGCTAATCTCTTAGTGGAGATAGGTGGAGAACTAAGGGCCCGAGGCCATAAAGCTGACCAAACGACTTGGAAAGTGGGAATTGAAGGACCAAATGAAAGCTTAGGGGCCAGTATAATCAAAGTTGTTCCTTTAAAAAATAAGAGTATGGCCACAAGTGGGAGTTACCGTAACTATCTAAAGTATGGTGATAAAGTTTTTTCTCATACTATTGATCCACATACGGGGATGCCAGTTGAGCATAAAACTATTTCGGTTAGTGTTGTGCATGATTATTGTGCAGATGCTGATGCATGGGCGACAGCTTTAATGAGTATGGGAGCTGAAAAAGGTTTAGACATTGCTGATAAAAATGGTTTAGCAGTGTTTTTTCAGGTTAAAGAAGGTGATAAAATAGTGTATAAAGCTTCATCATACTTTGATAAGTACTTGAAGACTTCTCAATAGGACAAGGATATTTATGGATACATTATTAGTAACAATATCAGTCTTTTTAATAGCTTTTATGGGAATGGCCGTTGGTGTAATCATTTCTGATAAAGTGATTAAGGGCTCGTGTGGTGGTATTGGAAGTTTAATGGGAAAATCGGCTTGCGATATTTGTGCTATGAAGTCAACTTGTGAGTCTTCTGGACGAGAAATTTGTGAAGAAGGTACTGAGGAAGATTGTTCAAAAACCAGTTGTTAAGCTTTTAGTTTATTTTCGTTATTATATTCATAGAGTAGAAACTTTGCTATTTTTAATAAGCTTTCAAATTGACTTGGTTTAGATAAAAATGAGTCTATATCTAAATTGAGGTCTTTTATTTCTTCAACCATACCTGAGTAGATAATAGTTTTAACTCCGGGGTGGCGTTCTCTAATAAGCTTTAGAAAATCCTGTCCATTGAGGTTTGGCATATCAAAGTCAGAGATGATTAGTTTGTATTGCTTTTTTATATGATAAAACTGGATGGGATCATCATAAATATCGATTTTAATACCTACTTCGTGAAAGGCTTTTTGAACTACAAGCAGGCAATCTTTATTATCATCGATATAGGCAATTTCGGTCATATTATTCTCCGTTATTTAATAAGTTATCGGAGTTCAATAACTTGAGATTAAGTTATTTTTTGAAAAAAATGACCTTAAGAATATTTTAAGATTTTTTACTAACGTTTCTCATTAATGATAGAGAAAACTCAAACTGAGCAATGAGGCATCTTAGTTATAAACTGAGATTCATTGTTCCTATTAAAGCCGATTTTTCAGCTTCTGCGTTTGTAAGAGCATATTGAACTCTTGCTCCTAGATAAATATTATTTGTTAGGGAATAATTGGGGCCAATTTCAATAATATCATCCATGTTTTTATTAAATTCATTAAGTGCTTGAGCCTGATCACCTTTTTGATCCCAGTCAAAGCTGAGCTCCATATTAAGGTTAAGTTTGTCTGTAATATTATAGCCAATATAAGCTGAGATACTTTGACGAGATGTTTGGTATTTTTGATTACAGGTAAATCCTCCGCATTTATATTCATATTCTTGTCTTTTGTAATAATCCCTTGCGAGTGAAAAGTGAAGTCCATGATAAAGACCATAAACAGAAGAAAAAATACCGATTGTTGGTTGAATTCCAATACCGTATTGCATATCGGCTTGTTTTGATAATTCTGATGTTGGAATTTCGTAATAGATGTTGGCCATGACAAAAAAGTACTGGTTTGAATATATATTAGTGATAAAGGCATTTATTCTTTCATTATTGTGGCTGATTCCAGTTTCTCTTTCATTAATTTTGTAAATTGATCCATCAGCATTATAAGTTTCATATTGAATATTATCATTATAATCATCTTGAAAAGTTTTAGAGTAATAAACTTGAACATCAGGAGTGACTTGGTAACCCAAACTAAATGCATGGTAAATTTGTTGCGAACTTGTTGCGTCTAAATCATCATTTTTCCAGTCTTGACCTGAATTATAGCGATTGTATGTTGCTCCATCTTGGTGAGTTCCTGCTAGGCTTGGGCCCAAAACTTTTAATCCATAACTGGCCCTGATATTTTTAAGTATCTTACGCTTTATATCTTGTGTTTTTATTGAGCCTTTGGAAATTTCTTGGTTGATAAAAATATCATTAGTATTGGCCAGTGCTAGGGAACTCAATATGATATTAAAAAAAAGAGTATGAAGAATTTTTTTGTTCATTATATTCTCGTGCCCTTACTTTCTTTTGAAGCATAAATATTTTGGTTAAAAAGTTTATCTCGCTCAGTTAAATAGGCCTTTATATTATGGATAACATTTTCTCGAAGGCGAAACTCTGGATCTCCGGGAAGATTTTCAACCATTTCTTTTTTGATTGAAACGTATTCCATCACTAAATTATTAAACATATTCGCCAAATATTCATTCATGGCATCAGAGGCTTGCTCTTTTTCACTACTCATATTATCTAAGTTGTAATTGGCCACAAATTTATACAGTTCACTTCTTTTAGCCGAATATATCGTTTGGAGTAACCAAATGGCATTTCTAACGGACCATGTATAGGCTTGAAGAGAAAATGAGGAAGCTTCTTGTTTTTTGTTTTGTTGCATAAAAAGAACTTCCCAATGTCTTTTCATATAATCTCTGTGTTCTTCGGAGCTAAGAAAGTTTTTTTGTTGAAAAATTTTGGAGTTTTTTCTTAAGGTATCGAGGACTGTATTTCCTTCAATTTTCATTTTTTTAAAACGATTGGCAAGGGCAATCACATTTTTATGAGTTTTTGGTGAGCTGGCCATGCCTAGAGCAGATAGTTTTTTAGATATTTTTTCAAAAAAAACGAATTGACGACCTAGGTAGTAATTTCTTTGTGTCTGTTCATTTTCTTGATCGACAACAATATAAGGGTAATCGATAAAAAACTGTCCCATTTTTTGCCAAATATAAAATTGTAATTCAAGGGTTCTTTTTTTCTCATTTTTTAGAAACTTTACGAGACGTTGATCAAGATTTTTGAAGTAGTCTAACTTACCATTTAAATCTTCAAGGTAAAGCTCCATTTCCATCCAAGCCGCTTCTGCTGTAAGCGGAAAATTAAGCTGAGTTTCAAATTGTTCAAATCTTCCCATTCTTTCAGCAAAGACCATCGCTTCTTCATAAGCAATTTGCATGGCCTTAAAATTGCCCATTCTCTCAGACCAAGAAATATCTTGAGTTGGATATACAAGCAATTTGGGAGCAGCTTTTTGTGTCTTAACTTGATCTTCAATAATTTTTAATTGCTTCTTAGTGTCAGCCTTATCATTTTTATCATCATCTGAAACACTTTTCATGGTTTCAATATAGGCGTTACGAACTTTACCAACGGCCCACATGGCGTGAGGGTTCATTGGTTGAGTGATAAAATAAAACGTAAAAGGGCCGTAAATCGCCATGGCAATAGAGTAGCCTAAATTATTGCGAACAGTATTTACAAACCAAAAAAAGTGGCCGAGAGTGTGGCGATAAAAAGTACCCGAAAGATTATTGAGAGGACGCCTTTTAAAAGTTTGATATTTTAACTTAATATTTCCAAACATGACTATAAAGTCATAAAGCATATAATGAAAGTTATGGGCCCGTCTTTTTGTACTTAAAATCTTTGAACGTTTTTGTTTTAGCTGTTTGTAAATAATTTGTCTTTCTGTCCATTTTAAAACAGGGTCATTTTCCACCCTAAGTATTTCTTCTGAAATTTTCAAAATCGCTGTGTCTTTGAGCTTATTCTCTGCGGAAATAAAATACTGCTCAGACTTATAGAAAGTATTGAGAATTTGTTCTAAAAACTTTATGCGTGAGGTATTTCCGTAATTATAGGTCGTCCCACCGTATTCAACATAAAGAATATTATAGATATGATTAATAAGTGGATTGGTTGGATCCATTAAGATGGATTCATAAGTTATACATGAGCCATCTAGACTACTTGAAGCATAAAAAAAGTTTCCGGCCGGGTCATAATAATCATAAGCTTCTGTTATTTTTTCATCAATGTACGTTCTTTTGTAAATGACGTAGGTTCCACTTTGAAGAGTCCCCATATAGAGTTGACCAATTAATGTTTCTCCATCCCAGTAGTTGTAGCCACATAGACCATTATAAGCATGGACATCGACAACTGAAATAGATGTGTCCTTTAATTCGTTTCGCCCACCATTTTGAGATAAAAGGCAGGCCAATCGCTCTTCCAGAGTCATGGCCTGCTTCATCACGAGGTTTGAAACATAAGTTACTGCATTTGCACTAACCATTTGATACCTTTCCTTCTTATTGTTGTGTTTGGTTATAACTACTTCCCATTGCTACTGCTCTTAAGCGAGGCATAAGCGTCGTACTTAAACGGTCATTATCACCTCTTGAAAAATTGACACCATGATATTGATGAGAAGCAATAATTCTTAGTGATTCCCATATAGGATCCGATGTTTTACAAGCAGCTATGATATCATCTTCATAATATTTAACTTGGTTAGCATTTGCTGATGGCATCGCAGCTGCAACTGGGTTAACATTAATCTCAAGTCCTAACTCTTGGGCAAAAAGTATATTCTTAGCATTTTCTAGTGCAGGAAGAACTTCTTGAAGGGCCTTGACCTTATCCCCACTATCACTATTCATGATATAGTTAAGCAAAGATCCAAATTCATCTAGCTTTTGATCCCAAGCTTGATCACTTGTACGAATGGCCTGGTCAAGTTCACTGATAATAGGCTTATCAGACTTATCATGAGAATAAAGGTGGTCACTATAACCATAGAGCGTTTTTCTGTTGATCTTTAAATCAAATTCAATTTTATCAACAGAGCGATTGTTCGCTCCTAAAAAATTTCCATAATAATTTAAAAACTTTGCAATTGAAAGTCCCCCATCTTTAAGAGCTCTTTTTTCTGCTTTCATTGAGTTTTTTATTTGTTGATAATGTATAAGCTCATGTCCAGCCGTGTAAAGCATCACAAAAGGATTTATTTCTTTTCTAATCCAGATGTAGATTTCACTATTTGAGTATAGACCATGTGAAGCCTTCTTTTTAGCAAAGCATTCTCCTGCAAACTCACGGTGCTCTAGTTTATGCTTTTTTAGTTGTGGAGAACTCAGTAAAGAAATTCGATCTTCTTTGAGTCTATTGGTAAAAACTTCTCTGACCGACAAATTAAGACTTTTAGCAAAACTTTCAATATTAAACTTTGCATAAGGTACGACCTCAAGGAGTTCAATGAGCTCATCTTTATTCGCATTTGGCTTATTAATGATGTTTTGAAAATGCTTGAGTCTTGGAAATTTTCCAAAATGTTCATTCCTTTTTTGTTCAATAAAATCCTTTTTCTTTTTTTCATTTGTAATCGTATTGGCCAAAGCAAGAACTTGTTTCCATTCTTGCCGAGCTCGAACGAGATCATCAGCTAAAAACGAGTCATCAATAAGTGATTGTCCAGTTCTCATCTCATATTGAGTGGCCACAGAAATTTCTTTGTCATGATCTCTTTCGCCTAAGTAGAGTGTTTCAAAACGTAGTTTTGTAACATTAGCATCCAATTGAAAAAGTTCTGAAAAGTTTGCGAGCTTTGGTGAACCTTCAAGTCTTTTCTTAGATTTAGCACAAAAACTTTTTAAATGCTTAAGAATTGTTTTCTTCGTTATTGGTCCTAGCAAGACGTTAGGCGTATCCTTGTTTACAGATGACTTTATTATTTTGACTAACTTAAATATTTCATTCTTTAAATCTTTATCCTTTAAGCTTTCAGTGAAAGAAATTAAATCATCAACCAAAATAAGATCAAGCGATTTTTCTTCTTGTGTATATGTACTTTGAGTTTTTTCTATATTGAGAACTCTAATATTATCAAGAATATCTCTAATTTCTTTTATATCTTTGTGATTATCGTATTTTCTGAGCAAAGAAACTAATTCAAGTTGATTTTGAAGAATAAAGTTTTCATATTCCTTTTTCTCTGTTTTGCTAACTCTTGTTTCGAGGATATCTAATATCTTGTAGATATCGCCAATGGCTCGTGGATGAAGATAAGAAAGAACTTCTTTTACTTGTTTTTTTAGTTCATGAATAAGATTTAATAAGTCAAAAGCATAGGTCTTTTCTTCTTCTAAAAGCCTTCTTGATTCATTAAGCATTCTTGAAATTTGAACCATTTGAGCTGCAACAAAGACAGGCATATAAGTATTAAAAACTAAGGGCTGTTTTGGCTTTATTAGCTCTTTGGCCAAAACGGATTTAGGGTCATTTGTGTTATCGACAATGACAAAAGGGGCATAGCCTCCACCGGCTGAGGTATTGACGATAGAGCTCATCTTTCCTCTTTCTTGGGGGGCATATCTTACTAGGGCATTGTGTGACATTTGAGGAATGGCATTTTTTCCTCCTCCAAAGAAAACCCACGTTCTAATATCTGCGGCAAGGTTCGCAAATTTATAACCTTCAGCTTTTCTTTGAACAGCTACCGGGATTCGGGCAATCTTAACAAGTTGCTGATAGGCATAGTCTTGCGGTTTTTTCTGAATTTCTTTAAGAATTTCCTCTTTTTGAGCTTTGGGCATTGTCTTAAGAATATAGACACCTTGTCCACCTGCAAGAGAAGGAGCTTTAACAACCCACTCATCTGGGTTCTTGAGAATAATATCTACAGACTCTTTTGTTGGTGGTAATGTTTGAGGAGGAAGAATCTTGGCTCCAAAAGATTTTAATCCTGCTTTTTCAATTCTTTGTTTGAAAAACTTAGGAGCGTAATGAGTTAACGTCGCCAAGATAATTTTGTTATCAAGTATTCGGTTTAGTCCTCCCATATAGATCTTCTTGTTAATGATGGCATCAACTAAGCCAGGGATGGCATATGAAGACTGCTGAGGAAGAGGTTTTCCTTTTTCATCAAGAATAATTTTACCTTCACCCTCTTCATCTTTTATAAAACTATCTCTTAAATAAAGTGGCTCTGCAGAGTCGGGATCCTTCATAAAAATATTTTTATCAGGATCGTATAGAGCTGAGTCAGCATTTACACGAGAATATATAGCAGTCACAATAGGATTATGTTTTTCAACTGTTCTTAGACGAATATTTCCTTCGTTATCTTGGTAAAGCTGATCGGCTTCAGCATAGATTAATCCAGAATATGCGGCTAGTTGATGAATTTCTGGTGCTGCTCCATTTTGTCCTCCAGGTGGAAGAAGAATTTGGACACCGTTTTTCTTATTAGTCCAGCTTTCACCTAGAGATTTATAAGTTCTACCAAGTATCTCAAAATGATCATTTGGCATAACTTTACCTAGAGAGTCTAAGATCTCTGGGTTTTGAGCATAAATTCCCTCGAGGACATTCATATTATTAGATGCTCCTGATGGGGAGCCAGCATTAATTTCTAGAATTCTAAAAGGTAAGCCTGGTAGCTCTTCTTTTTTCTTTTTTGAAATAAGGTGAGGAAATTCTTCAGACCTTTGAAGGTAATCTTCAACAAGAACAAGATCCAAACCAACATTATCTAAAAAGGGATAATCTTTCATGTTAGGGTGATGAAGTTGGGGAAAATAATTAGCAGATGTTTGTATTGCCTCTATAAAGATACTTCTCACATGTGTTGGTAGACTTTGAATAAACTTAGATGACTCCAAGTTTTTTGACCCGTAAATATCTTGGATAACTCCACGTAAGGAAATCATTAGTTTTTGAGCTGCAACTTCAATTTCATTAAATAAAGACTTCTCTAGAGGAACAACAGTCGTTGTACAAGGAACTGTAAACGTTTTGTATTCACCGCTAGAGGTTTTTTTGGAGAATGTTAAATCTCTATTTTTTAGAAACTTTGTTAATTTTTTACTCTCTGTATAGTGACTTGAGATTGCTTCATTCATAAGCCTATCAGTTATAGGCTTAGCATGGTCGTAAGCTTTTCTAAGTCTCTGGTTTGAAAATAGGTAGTTGGAAACTTTCACTTCTGAATTTCCAATAAAACCTAGATTAGGATTGTAATGTTTTTCCTGACCTTTTTTAGTTTGTTTCACGTTTGCACCTCTGATTTTTTACAGTATGTGCATTCCTTCGCTCATGACTTTAATAAATTTAACCATCAATATACTAAAAATGACGCCCCGCTGCAAGAATTTTTTACATTTTCTTTCAAGTGAGAAAAATTTTTAGACATTTCCATAGAAATGAGTAAAAAATTCCATAAGAAATTGTCTAAAAATTAGTCACTTAGCCTAAAAGTTAGTTCCTGTGGGGTATATGAATAAAATTTAAACATTTTTTGCAGTGGGTTGTTTTGATATTTTCGCTTGTTTTTAAGATGACATAAGCTACTATATTAATTAAGAAAAAAAATAAAAATTTTATTTCTTTCGTTTGTTAGGTGTGAGGTTGTATGGAGCTAGGAAGGATTTGTATTATTGAAGATGAAAAGGATATTGTTGAAGCTTTAACAACCTTTTTAGAAGCTCAAAACTATTCTGTGGTAAGTTTTAATAATGCTGAAGATTTTCATAAAAACATCAAAAAAGACTTTAAAGGTTTATATATTGTTGATTGGAATTTGCCAGGGGATCCTGGAATTAAAATCATTGAGAAAATAAGAGAAACAGATAAATATTCACCAATATTTATGGTCTCGGCTTACACAAAAAACGAAGAGATTGTTACTGGTTTAAAAGCAGGAGCTGATGATTATATAACGAAGCCTTTTTCATTAGAGGAATTGTTGGCCAGGATTGAAAACGCCCAAGCTAAGTTTCGCCATCTTAATGAAGAACTTGTTTCAACTGATTTTCAACTGCTACCTGAAGCCTGTGCCTTTATAAAAAAAGGGAAAACAGTCACTTTAACCCGTCGAGAATATATTATTTTTGAAAAGCTTTATAATGAACTTTCACAAGCTGTTACTAGAGAAGAGCTTATAGAATGTTTTAGAAATGATGAGAAAATGACGGTGAGAAACATTGATGTCCATGTTTTTTCCTTAAGAAAAAAAATCAAACAAGCTGACCTTTATATTGATACCGTTTGGGGGAAAGGTTACAAACTTGTTTAGAAAAATAATCTAAAATCAATTTCTAGTAGGTCTACCTTTGGTGTATTTTTTCCTGTTAACATCGTTTGATAGGAGAGATTAAGTTGAGCTGGTAATAGAAAACTGTTTTTTTGAAAAAGCTCAATACTACTAAAATTTGCGGCTATTTTAAAGTTTTGAGAATAAGATTCTGTATTCATTGCAAGGATGTCGTTCGCCTCATGATGATCAGATGAGTACGTTGCAGCCTCAGTAAAGTTAAAGTTGAGCTCAGGAGTGAGTGTGAACCAATCATTTAAGGCATGACCGAGGTTTAAATTTAGCTCTATTTGATTACCTAGCTTTTCACGGAAAGTGGTTTTCTCACTTGAAATAAAGATATCTTCATCATAAGGAACTCTTAGTTCTTTCGTCGTCTCCATTTGATATGTATAACGTGACCATATGTTAAAGTAAGTATTATCAGCGACTCTAATCCCACTTCCAAATTCAAAAAAAATGTCCCATTGTCCATCGCCAAACCCTATGTCTTGAATCAAGTCGGGATCGTCTGTATAGCCTGTAGGAGCAATAAAACCAATTGTTGATTTGAGTCCATAGGTTTTTGTTTCTTTAAAGTTATACATGAAACCTAGCTCAATATCGCCAAGGCCAGTTCCATTCCAATCACCTAATTCTTGATATCCGTAATGATTGACGAGAGTACTTTGTATAGCAGCTTGATCGATTTGATAAATTTTTTCAAGAATATTACCAACAGTTTGTGCCCAATTATCACCGTATTCACTTTGTAGGATTTGGGCGACTTCTTGTTGAGTACTGTCTTGAGGGCGGGAGTAGTTAAGTTTTACATGTGCTTGGTAGATAGGAATACCCACATACGCAGTGACTTGGCTGGATATTCCGTAGGCAAAACCAAGAACTTCTACGTTGACATCAGCATTGGCGTCAAGCTTGTGAGTTCCTAGGGTAAATTTATCGTAGGCTTCAGGATATTCTTGTAGGACCTCAAGAGCATCATTGAGGGTTTGATTATTAATACTTTCAAGTTGTTGTGTATCAGCTTGAATTTCATACTGATAAGGAGATTCTGATTTTGAGCGATTAAATGAGGACGAAATATTGGATTTGATATATCTTGTGTTAAGGAGTCTGACTCCCTTTGGAAGAGTCTTGTAGTATTGAGCATTTGCATGGAGGCAAGAAAGCAATAAAATTAAAAATAAATTTATTTGAAATAGTGCTCTCAAAATATTGAATCCCTTAATTTTTATATTTATTATTCACAAGATTTTAACTGCAAAGCATTTTTATTTCAGAAGAAAAGAAAAGAAATGTAAAAATGACACGGTGCACTCTTTTTGGGTTTTTCCCTAAGCAATTTCTTGTAAAGTAAGAGAATCCATATTTGGTAGGAGTGCTTTTTTTGAAAATGATTTTTATTGTATTTTTATTTTTGTTTCAAGCATGTCTCGTTAAGGACTTGAGTGATAATGGTTTTAGGTCAACTTCACAAGTAAAACCATTTGCTTCTTCTGAAACATTAGTGGAAAAATTTGGTGATGGGCAGAGGTTAAGTCTTAATTTCAAAATACCATTGACTCAAGATACTTTGGGCTATTATGAAGTTGAAGAAATTTTAGGTAATGAGAATTTAGATGCAGCAGACAAGAGATTAATAAAAAAAGTTTATGATTCTTTTAAGTACTCTTTTTATAATATGTGGGTCAAAATGGGCAGAAGAAATCATGTGATGTTTCGTTCATACTTTGATTTGCCAGAGGTTGATTCTGAATATGTGAAGTCTGCGAAAATTAAAAGAGTCATTTTTACCACAGATAAGTGTCATTCAGATTTAAAGGATTGTAATGGCAATAAAAGGTCTGGCTTTTCTCTTATTGATAGCTTGTTCGTTAATATTGCAAGTGCACATCAAACGTTAAGGGGAGCTTCATTTATGATAAATGAGTTAGACTATGATGAGTTTGAAGATATTTCAAGGAAAGCTTTTGTTAAAACAGCTGTAGATTATGAAAAGGAACTTTTTAGTAAAGATAATTATCGTCATATTAATCTTTTAAGAATGAGAAATCCTCCTCCACTGATCGATGTGAGTCGTCTTAAGCATGTAACCGATAATAAACTGTATCGTCTTAAGGTTAGCAATGATAAAGCGGCCATAACTCAATACTTGAAGGGAGATAAATTTAAACCTTATATAAGACATGTTCATTCTCGGCCAATACTTAATTCTCGTTCATATGAGCTTTATCGCAAGAGACCGAATGGTATTTTAATTGAGTTGCGAAAGCGTGGGCAAATTGATGAACTTAAACGCTCAATCTTAGAGTCAACTTCAAGTGTTCAAAAAAATATGCTTGTGGTTAAGGTGGAAAAGAATGCGTTGGAATTAAAGAAGATTTATGAAGAAGCTTATTCTCAATATCTTAATGATATCTCGTTAGTCGGTAATATTCTTTATATTGAGCTTCAGCAAGAGGAGTATGTATCTTTTTTTAAAGAAAGACTTGAAAATGCGAAACAGCAATTTGCTGATTTTGGAGAAGTTCATGTTAATCAATGTGATTATTTTAGTTGTTTGGACTTAAAAGGCACAGGGCTTAATTTAATCCCTTTTCTGGAAAAAAGTCCTCAGATATTTATTGATACATACCTTGGGTTAAATAAATTGGTGAGGAATGATTTTACCTTCCATGGATTTATTGAAATCGAAGTTGAGCTTTCTTTACCTCTTTAAGTCTTTTAGATCGATTGGAATATTGTATTTTTTTGCTAATCTTTCCACAATTTCATTTAATTCATCTTGTGAAAAAAGAAGTCCTATGACATTGACCTTATGGTTGATATTGATCACGCATTTATTTTCACATTTAAAATCAATAGAGTAAGCATCAATATTTTCGATGGGGTCTTTATTTTGAAAGCCAGAGTAGTAGATAAAGTAGTCTTTTACTACGTCTTCAATTTTTTGCAGCAATTCTTCATCTTTGTCTTGTGAAAGATTATAGAAAAACTGGCTGGTTGATTTTGCCTTGCCATTAAAGAGAAGTTTTACAACTCCACTTGAGGCAATTTTTAAGGTATCATTAAAACAAACTGGACAATACATGATACTATAGTATCAAAAAATTAGGACTTGTGAACACAATAATAAAAGGATTTTAAGATGATAGGTGAAGAAAAAAAGATTTTTATTTCTGATGATATTTCTTTGCATGCAAAAATATATGAAAGAGGGAATCCTGTTTGGCTTATTGTGACTCATGGCCTGGGTGAGCATGGACAAAGGCATGAGTACCTTGAAAAAATTTTTTCACAATATTTTAATATATGTTTATACGATTTAAGAGGACATGGCAGGTCTAGTGGCAAGAGAGGTCACATAGATAGCTTTCAGGAATACTCTGAGGACCTAAAAGAGGTGCTTGATTATTTACATCTAGAATATGAAATGGATAAATACGTTTTATTTGGGCACTCTATGGGAGGTTTGATAACGGCCTCTTTCATGCAAAATACAGTTTCAAAGCATTTGTATCCACAGAAGGTCTTCTTATCAGGGCCTGCTGTTGCTGGTGCTGGATGTTTGGGGAAGTTGTTTCAATTTACACCTCTGCCTTTTATTGGGACTCTATCAAATATCCCTTTTTCTGTGGCCCTAGAAGGTTTGTTAGATATTAGCAAATTATCACATGATCCTAGAGTCTATGAGAACTATATTCAAGACCCACTTAATACCTTAAAAATACAGACAAAACTCTTTTTTGAATTACTAAAAGAGTCTAAGAAAGTCTTTAGTAGACCTCTGAGAATAGAGTGTGATCTTTTTTGTGCCGTTGCTATGTCTGATGCTTTAGTCGATAGTGAAGCCGTTGTTGAGTATTTTACCTCAATTGAAAAAAATTCTACATTGTATAAAGCAACTGGGGCATATCACGAAATTCATAACGAAATTGAAAAATATCGTGAGCCATATTTTAAGTTTCTTAAGGATTCACTTTTATTCTAACTATGTGGAAAATTTTTTTAAAAAATCAATTCTTTCTTTTGCTGGCGGATGCGAATAATAAAACTTTGAATATGTTGGATGAGGAGTAAGACTAGAAGAGTTGTCCTTGTACATTTTTAATAAAGCAGTAATAAGCTTTTTAGCACTTGCATGAGTTGCTGCAAATTCGTCAGCTTCAAATTCATTTTTTCGAGATAGCCATGACATTAATGGAGTAAGAAGAAAGGTATAATAGGGAGCAATGAGAACAAAAAGCAGTAAGGCCATATAAGCTTCATTTGTAGATAGAGAAAAAGCTTCAAATAGCTTTGGGCTGTTGTAGAGTTGACCTAAAATGAATAAACCTATAAAGAGAAAAGCAGAACTCATAATTATAGATTTAATAATATGTTTTTTCTTTAAATGACCAAGTTCATGGGCCAAAACGGAAACCACTTCGTCAACATTTAGTGATTTGAGGAGAGTATCAAAGAAAACAATCCTTTTATTTTTTCCAAATCCCGTGAAATAGGCATTTCCATGTGAACTTCTTAGGGAAGCATTCATTACAAAATAATCCTTAAAATTGATATCACAGCGCTTGGAGAGTTTATCTATTTCTTGCGTTAGATCTTCATCATCTAATTTAGAAAATTTATTGAATAGGGGAGCAATAAACTTGGGATAGGCCCAGATCATTATAAATTGAAAGGCCATTATAAAAAACCAAGTATAGAGCCACCATAATGGCCCAACTGTATAAAGGATCTTTAAAATAAAATAAAGGAATGGTGCACCTATAATTAAAGAAAGCGCGAATTGTTTTATCATGTCTACTAAAAATATTTTTGGAGTTGTTTTATTAAATCCATATTTTTCTTCGAGAACAAAAGTTCCATAAATTGACTCTGGTAAAGACAGTAGAGAGTTTATAATACTAAAGGAAATTAGAAACATGACGCCTGTCATAATAGTACTTTCAAATTGAGTTGTAAGTGATTGGTGCAAGAGGTCTAGCCAACCTGCTTCAATCCATAAAATAAGGAAAATCGCCTGCAGAAAAAGACTTGTAAGGTTTAGTTTATTCTTAGACAAAGTATAGTTCTGAGCTTTTTTGTGATCTTCAAGACTTATGTGATCTTGAAATTGCGCAGGAACTTGGTTAAAGTGGCTTTTTATATTTTTCATATTGAGAAATAATAAAATAGCTTTTGTAAGAATTGTTATTGTGAAAAAGATATAAAAAGAATAATAGATGAGATCGGCATTTAGCATAGTATTTTCCTAATTTGGTATTTTATGAAAGTTCTTCAAGTATATATTAACAACCCTCTTAGAAATTTCAATTATATCTTATACAGTGAAAAAACAAATGAGGCAATTATCTTTGATCCCACAGAGATTAATATGGTTTTAGATGAAGTTGCTAAGCATAAACTTCAAGCAAAATATCTTTTAAATACTCATCAACATTTTGATCATATAAAAGGCAATAAAGAGTTTTTGAATTTGCCTAACACACAAAAAATAACTTTGCAGGACGGAGAATTTTTTGAATTAAGTGCGACGGAGAAGCTAGAGTGTCGCTACACACCGGGTCATGTCATGGATCATTATTGCTATTTTTTATATGAGCATGATGAATTAGTTGGAGTGATAAGTGGAGATACTGTTTTCCAAGCTGGAGTGGGAAACTGTAAGAATGGTGGCGATCCACAGACTTTGTATAAAACAATTCGTAATATTTTTCTTCCCCTTGATGATCGAATTGTGATTTATCCTAGTCATGACTACTTTGAAACAAATCTTAACTTTGCTCTCAGTATAGAACCAGAGAATGAGAATACTAAAAAATATTTAAATAAAGTTCAGGATGCTAAGAGTAGAAATGAGTTTATTTTAACAACTATAGGTGAAGAAAAGTTGTATAATCCTTTTTTTAGATTGTTTTGCTCTGAGTTTGAATGGCGCGACAATCTAAGTGAGAAAGAAAAATTTTTAGAAATAAGAAAACTTAGAGATAATTGGTAGAAGGAGAGTTTATGAGCACATTACCAAAGATTGGCAACATGGCGCCAAGTTTTACTTTAAAAAACCAAAATGAAGAAAAAGTAGCTTTAAAAGATTATCGAGGTGAAAAAAATATTGTGATTTATTTTTACCCAAAAGCCATGACTCCAGGATGTACAGTCCAAGCCTGTGGTATTAGAGATTATAGCAAAGAATTCAAAAAAGTTGATACCGTTGTTTTTGGTATTAGTCCTGACTCCCCAGAAAGACTTAAAAAATTTAAAGAGCGTGACAAACTTAATTTTGATTTATTGTCAGATGAGGACCATAAAGTTGCTGATAAATATGGTTCATGGGGTCCAAAAAAATTTATGGGTAAGGAATATGATGGAATTCTTAGACAAACATTTATTGTGGGTAAGGATGGACGCTTAAAAACAATTATAGAGAAAGTTAAAACTAAAACTCATAACGAAGATGTTTTAAATTATATTAAAGAAAATCTAGTCTGAGATTTCTTGGATGTTGAGAGTTTCAATGTGAAGCTTTTTACCTAAATGGTCAAGTATCTTGTTGAGGTACTCTAGGAGTTCAGGTGTGGTAAACACAATGATATCTCGATAAGCTTGACCTTTTTCAAAATCTAATGTCGAGTAAAAAGCTATGTTTTCATTAGACTCTAAAATGAAATAAAAAAAGCTTGTTTCTTCCTTGGGCATTCTTAATACAAACTTGATCAGTTTTTTAGTCTTAGTATACATAATTGGCCGGTTTAGTTTTTTCTTTTAATAACATTGACTTAGCATATGCACAAGGCATAAAATATTAATGTAGTGCATTCTATATAAATGTCAAAGACTTTGTCACGGAGGACAAATGCGTAAAAGACTCTTTCTAGCTATTATTCCCTTAACAGTTATCTCTAGTTTATTACCAGGATGTTCCAGCTTAGTTGATTCGACGAGAAAGTCTTTGTTAGAAGGTGATAAACCCCAAAAGACAAAACAAGAAGTTAAATGGGTAAGTAAAGATCAATATGATAAGCTGATGGAGCGATATAAGTCATTATCAGATAGATATGAGGCTTTGAAAGAAGAATCTTTAGAGAAAAGAAAAGGATTTGATCAGGCCAATGAATTGGCCCAAGGCTCTACAGAAACAATAGATGTTTTCAAAGAAGATGATCAAGCAGGAACACAAGTTGCTCTTTCAGATAAGGTTGAAGCTGATGTTGGTCAGCAATTAGCTTATTATAAGAAAGGGCTTGCTTTAAAACAAAATGGTCGAATTGACGAAGCCTTAAAAATATTTCAGTTTTTAGAAAAATCACCCACAAAACAGATTAGCGTCCGCGCTAAAAAGCATATTGGAGAAATATATTTTTCTAAAAAGCAATTTGATCTTTCTCTTCAGGTATATGAAAGTATTATTCGAAAAAATTCTTACTCTGGGATAGTCATAACAGCTCTAGAGTATGCAGCAAAGTGTAGTGAAAAACTGGGATTGCAAGATAAACAAGCTCAGTATGAATCAATTTTACGTGACTTTTTTGAAGTAAGGGTTTGATGATCTTAATAAAGAAAATTTTTTATCTCATATTATGCTTATTTCTTCTGTCAAATTTTGTGACGGCACAGGATGTTGATTTAAATCTTGAAGACCCCGAAAATATTGATCTTTTGATGGAGGAGCTCGATTCTGAAGTTGGTGAATCTCTTGAGACGGCTCAAGAAGAGAATATGAATTTGGACAGTGTTGGTGGTCTTGAGCAAGAAATTAAAGAAATGAACTTTGATGAGAAGGAGCTTTCTGAGCAACAAACTCAAAAAGGCGACGACTTAGATAGTTTGATGGAGGATTTGGGAGAGATTGAGTTTACCCTTCCAGAAGCAGATAAAGACTTAATTGATCAAGCGGAAAATAAAGAGCAATCAGAAAATGAACTTGATAAAGTTCAAACATCTGTTGTTCCTGGGAAAACTCAAAAAAATAATAAAGTGAAGATCATAAAACAAAGTGATGATATTTCAACGAAGGAAGCGAAGCTTATTTTTGATATTGGAAAGTTGGAAAAAGACTTATTAGAAATGGCCAAAAATATGCAAGGAAAAATTCCCAACGATGAATGGAATGAAATTGCTGGACAGTCTGCCAGTGGGACTTATGAAGTTGTTACAGGTGACTGGCTGTGGAAAATTTCTAAGAAAATTTTTGGTTCAGGTTTTTATTATTCAAAAATATGGGCATTAAATCCTTTTATTACAAACCCACATGAAATAGAGCCAGGGATGATTCTTTCTTTTTCAACTGGGAGTGATAATAGTTTACCTTCCCTAGATCTTAAAAAAGCAAGACAGAAACTTTTTAAAGAGCAAAAAGTTTTATCAGAGTTCCAAAAATGGGGAGATGATACCAAGCCTGAGTGGATTGAAGAGCGAGAAAAGTTAAAAGATGATGGAGTTTATATTCAATATTCCAGTGGAGACACAAAAGAAGATCTTAAGATTATCGGTCAACAGGGTTTGATTAAGGACTATGAAGTTTATGAACCGCCAAAAGTCGACTTTGATATTGGGATTCCTCAGGATGAATTTGATGAAAGTGGATTTGATAAAAATGCAAAAGTCAGCTTTAATTTTAAGGAAGGCTTTTATCTAAATACATTTATATCAGATAATATTGTCCAAGATTATGGAAAGGTAGATTCTGCAATTGAAGAAAAATCAATCTTTACGACACATGATAAGATTTATGTGCGCTTTGATCAAAAGATTGATGTTATTGTTGGTGATAAATTTTCTATTTATACTACAGGTGGAAAGAAAACACATAAGAACTCTGACCGAGAGGGATATCAATATACGATTACGGGCAGTATTGAAACTATTCAAAAACACGATGGTCTATGGGAATGTAAGATTATTGAGTCTTCAGGTACGGTTGCAAGAGGAGATCGAATAACAGTTTATACTCCAAAGATTGAAAGAATAACAAAAACTTTCAATGCAAGATTGATAGAAGCTGTTGTTATGAGTTCATTTAAGAGTCTTCAATTATATGCCTCTTTTGGTGATGTGGTTTATCTTGATCGAGGAAGGGCCGATGGTGTTGAAGTCGGAAATGTTTTTGAGGTTTATGGTTTTAAAGATAGAGCAACTGATAAATTCATTACGACGAATCCAACCTATAAGAATGGAGAGTTGACTGTTATCACTGTCACTGAAAATTTCTCTACAGCATTAGTGACTCAGTCTCGAAGAGATTTTGTTATTGGAGATATCGCTATTACTAAGACAAAAGAGTCAGCTGCGCGAACAGCAAAACTGAAAAACCAATTATCATCTTCTTCAGCTGCAAAAATGTCTGCCAATGCTGTTGAAGAACTTGATGTTGAGCTTAATTTGGATGATCTTAATGACTCTTTGTTAGATAAAGCAGATAAAATTCAATTTACTGAGGATGAACTTGCAGAAATTGAAAGACAAGAAAAAGAAAAGTCACTTTTGAGTGAAAATGAAAAAGATTTAAGAGCATTGGAACGACTTGAAGGTGAATTGGAAACGGCTGAGAAAATGCTTAATGAAGCTAGGCTAGATGAAGATAAACTCCTTGAAAATCAAGATCTTAATCAAGTAGAAAATAACTTTGCTCTTGAGCAACAAGAATCTTTAGATGAATTAGAGGAAAATTTTGGTAAGCGCTATTTAGACGAAGACCTAAATGATAAAGAAAACCCTTACGGTTTAACAGAGTTTGATATTGAAGAAATTGATGAACTTTTAAATGCTCAAGAGGAAACCGAATAAATGCTAACAAAAGAGCGTCTTTTAATTCTTCTTAAGGGTTATGCCATGGGGATGGCAGATATTGTTCCTGGCGTTTCTGGAGGAACTGTTGCTTTGGTAACAGGTATCTATGATGAGCTTATCTCCTCTATAAGCTCAGTTAATAAAAAGTTTTTGTCGTTGGTTTTACACTTGAAAATCAAGCAGGCATTTGAGCATGTTAACGGTCATTTTTTACTTCCTCTTTTTATTGGAATCTTGACTGCAATCATTTTAATGTCAAGACTCATGCATTTTTTTATGAATGAATATGCTTTGTACACATGGTCAATATTTTTTGGACTAATACTTGCTTCAATTATTTATGTCGCAAGAACGATTGAAAGCTTTTTTCAAGTAAAGAATATCATTATTGTGGTTATGGGAGCATGCTTTGGTTATATGGTGGTGACTGCAATACCTGTTCATACCGCCAATTCTACTCTTATGATTTTTGCCTCTGGGGCGATTGCTATTTGCGCCATGATTTTGCCAGGCATCAGTGGATCATTTATTTTGTTAATACTTGGTAAGTATCTTTTTATTACATCAGCATTAAAAAATCCTTTTGTGATGAATAATATAATAACAATTGGGGTGTTTTGTGGGGGATGCCTTGTTGGCTTATTAACTTTTTCTAAAATTTTAAATTATCTACTTAAAAACTATCATAGGGTTATGATGGCCATTTTGACGGGCTTTATGATTGGCTCTTTAAGAAAGATTTGGCCCTGGCGTGAAGTGGTAGAACAAAAAATAATTCGTGGCAAAGTTCATATTTTACAGGATGCGATATATTTTCCAAATGCTATGACAACTCAGGAGATAATTGCTTTTGTCTTTATGTTTTCTGGTGTAGGATTAGTGTTTCTTATTGAGAAGATTTCTCATCATCGACGGGGTGTTAGCTCAGCTGGATAGAGTAGATGGCTTCGAACCATTTGGTCGGGGGTTCGAATCCCTCACGCCCCGCCATTTTAAATTGAAAAAAATTTCTCTCTTCTCTCCTCACCCTACTAGGTGGATTAATAAATCTTTAAATACAGTAAATTTCAAAACTTTCAACAGGCAAAAAAAAGCATGGTGAAATTAATTTTTATTTTGCTAGAATCACACTTATGTATTCCTTGAGGCATATACAATTAAACTAAAAATGGTGAAAAAATGAATTTAAATGAAGAACTAGCTACCAAGCGTGAACTAGACAAACTACAATTGTATATTATTCCCTGTTCAGAACCTATTCCTTCTGTATGTGTGAAACAGTATGAAGCTGCATATGATTTGTGGAATTTAGTGTGGTCAAAAACCTTATTCGAGCTTGATGGAGTAAAGCAGTTAAAGTCAAACGAGTTTACTCGACATGAATTTTTAAGTGTCATCATGAAAGATGATATTGCTGTTGGACTTTTTTGCTATAGCTCTATAAATCTTTCTTTGAAGGTTAGAAAAGAAGACTCATGGTTTGATGCATGGCCTAAGGAACTTGTAAGTAAAATAGGCAGAGAATGTCAAAATGGACTAATGCCTAGTTGGTTAGCTGTCCACCCTGACTTTAGAAGATCAAAGTCCAACTATCCTATCAATTTAGGACAGGTTGTAATGGAGATTTATGCCAAAATCATTATTGAGTATGGTTATGATATGGGTTTTGGAACAACACGAAATAATAGGGGGGTTAATAAGCTCATCTTAAATACTGGTGGAACAAAAATAATGAGTAGTGTTGATCATGGAGTTGATGTTGATTTAATTCAGATGAATCCGACTGATATTTTATTAAAAGAACGATATTTTTCAAAGTCATTTAAAACCTTATGGGAAAACAGAATAGATAAATGGAGAGAAAAAAATGAAAGAACATTTAGAGAAACAGCTTGAAACATCAAAAGAGTTTATAGAGAACCTTCCTTGGGAAAATGAAGATTTCTATGCTGACTATTTGGCCCAAACGTATTATTTTGTTTGTCACTCGACTAGGCTCTTGGGAAGGTCTTTATCGTATTTTCATGTCAATGATAAGGATGATCTTTATAAAAGGTTTAAAGACCATATCTCAGATGAAGATAATCATGAAAAAATAGCTCTTTCTGATTTAAAAAAATTAGGCAGAGAAATCGATTCATATAAAAAATATGCCATAACTTCCGCCTTTTATGAGTCTCAGTATTTTAAAATTGAGCAATCTAAGGGAACGGCTTTGTTAGGATATATTTTATATTTGGAAGCTATCGCTATTCATTGCTTTCCTAATGTGGTTGGTAGGTTATTTGAAACATATGGAAGACAAAAAAGTCAGTTTTTAAAAGTTCATGTCGAAGAAGATCCAAGTCATGTGGATAAAGCTTTAGAAGAGATTGCTAAGCTTTCAGAGCCTGAACAAAAAGAAATTTGGGATAATTTTTTTCAGACAGCTGATCTTTATCATCTTGTATTGAGACAAGTGCAAGAAAATGCTCAACTCTTTGCAGAAAAACATGCTGCTTAATTACTTAAATAGCTTCTGGTTGTAAGTTTGAGCTTTCTCTTGTGGGATTGGTAGATAAAATTTTTGGGATGATTAGGGCCGTTTGAAGGTTACTTTTTTTATGATTTGCAATTCTCTTATTCTTGGAATATGAATATGTCGTGAAGAATCTTAGCAGAGTAAATGAAGTTTTTCAAAGAACGGCCTTTCTCATTGGTTTATATGGCCATCATACGAAGAAGGGAAGTTCTTTTGATGATAAAACCATTTTTGATCGAATACAAAACGTTGACTTAGAGACTTTGAGACAGATATGTATAAGCTTTGAAAGCTATAATGAAATCATTGCCTCTTTACCGTCCAAGGGTGAGTCGATATCTAGCGTTAATAAAAGACATTTAAAAAAGTTCTTAAATAAGTGGGGTTTAAGGGTTGATCAAAGAGTTTTTGATGGTTTGACAGATGAGTATCTTGTTGAGGTTTATTCGACTAAGCATCAGCAATTGTTTCGGTCGGCAAATTTTTTTTCAATGAGTGGGTATACCTTATCTGAGCTTACTTTTTCACCATGGGATGAATTGTTTCATAGATCAATTTCTAACGACGATATTATGTTTAAAACGATAGATATGGTTTTAGATTATGAAATAAAGTATTTAGTACCAAAAATCTCTCATCATATCCTTACAGAGATTAAAACCAAGAGAAAGTTTAAGTATCAAATGGTAAAACTCGCTTGTGTTTTTGATGATATTGTCGATGTTCCAGTAGGATATTTAACTATTATTTCAGTAAAAGAGCTAAAGGGGAAATTGCGATTAATTAATTAATGACAATCTTTTAGTTTCTTTTTTAAAGAGCTTTTCTTTGAATCTTGTAATGATTTTTCAATATAACCATCAATTTCAACTGTGTTGACTTTAAACATTCCACCAAATAAGACTTTGAGTTCAAGTTCAAGAAATTTGGCGTATATAGGATTAAGCTCCCTTGTTGGGGAGTCAAAAAATACTGTTAGAGATAGGTTATTGTTCTTACTTTGACTTAATTGTTGTACATCAATTAAAGTAATTTTATTCATTTCTTGAATATAGTGCTTAATTTCTTCGACCTTGTTCATTCTTGCACTATCTCTGTAATAGCGGTCAGTTATATCTATAAAGCTGTTTTTTGCAATGCTGTAGACTTCTTCTATAAATCTGTAGTTATATTTTACTCTGGATAAAGAGAGTAAAACATAGGGGATCTTTATCTTTTTATAGATTTCCTTATCTTTTTCAGCGAGGGTTGAAAGTATAATAAAAACAGCTTTCGCATCAAAAACACCATCTGCCACATATTTCTCAGGAATGACTTTTTTTGATAGATACTTTTTAGCAATTGGGAGGTGACCTATTTGAAAATAATGAATCGGAATCTTGTAAGTTTTAGAGACATTAGAGACGACTTGAAAAGGAACGTCTTCAAATACATCACTTTCAATTTTTGATATTGTCGATTGAACCACTCCGAGTGAACGTGATAAATCAACCTGGGTTAATTTTTTTATCTTTCGAATGGCCTGAAAAATCTCTCCGACTGAGAAATTATATTCTTTTTCCACAATTTTACCTTTATTAATCTAGTCGGGATTTTATCTGGCAAGTAAGAGATGATCAACTTTTTTCTAACTATAGTTAAATTTATCGAAAAATTATATGTTTCCTTATAAACATTCATAGCTTAAGCCTTGTAAAAAATTCATTATAATAGATATTAAAAATTATTCTGAATATACTAAATACACTTATGTATGTTGTGAATGTCTCATACAAAAAATCAAGGAGTTTACTTTGAAGATAACTGTTTTTATGCTTTCTCTGGCAACGATTTTTATGGCCAATGCTCAATGTCCAAAATTTAAACAAGATAAGTACTTTTTTTGTCAAAAAGCAATCAATTATGATGAGGTCGGGCAAACAAGTACTGAACGCTATCAAAATGGTGCTGGATATGTTTTTCAAAGTGATATTACAGTGAAACTCCAAAAAAAGACAGCTCAGATTGAGTTGGGAAGTTTTTATGATAAATTAAGCATTTCGGGTAAGTTAGGTGGTACTGTGACAAATGAACTACCGTTAGGGAGTTCCGGTCATACTCAAGTAGAAAAAGTGTCGATAAGTTGTGAGAAAGCTACGATGGAATTTAATCACGCCATTTATTCTCATTTTGATGCTAATCGTGGTGAAGATAGGTATCTTTTTTGGCAGGGAGTTCGAACTCAAGATGTTCTTAAAGCTAGCATAGAAACAAGCTATAATATTGGTGAGAAGTTAACGCAGAAGTTGGAGTACAACTTGTTTCCAACAAAAGATCAGAAAAAGCTTATTATTGAGGAAAAGATTACTGAGCATGGAGGGAATTCTTATCGAATTATCTATAGTTGCTCTGACCGATCAGATGTTTAGAAACTTGGTCTTTTAAGTAAAAAAAGATTAAAGTCTTGCAACCCTTTTTCATCAACCCCAATGAGAATATTACCGTCTTGATCAAAGAGAATTGCTTCTGCTTTTTTAATTTCTTTGGGAAGATAATGTCTTTTAATGATTTCAATCTCCTCCTCACTAGTCAGAAGTGAGGAGGAGAGTTGTAGTATTTGATTCGCTTTATCACTTAAAAGGTATAAAGAACTCTTTTCATAAAAGATTTCACTAATATCAAAATGAGTATCAAGAGGAATCTTCCAGTGTTTTACAGGAAAAAAGGTTTGATATTTAGATATAAAGTTCTCATTGGGGCGAAGAAGAAAATCTTCAGTAAGACCAAAGATATGATTCGTATTATTTGAAAATTCTATTAACATTGCCGGTTTTTTTTCTTTTGCAATAATAAAGTTTCCTGTGTTGAGAGGAAGAAAGCCTTCTGCTTGAGAGTTTAGATGAACTCCCCACTGAATATTATCCTGAAGTTCTGGATTCATTTTTAAGTCCAAGAGCTTAACAAAGGAATAGGTCTTTAAATTTAAAATCAAAATTTTTGCCGTCGATTCTTGCACAAGATAGATTAAGTGTTTATGGCAATAAAGACTTTCCCATTGGCCCATTTCGAGATTATGAGGGATTGATTGAAAATCCTCAATCGAAAGTTTTTTGATTTGGGTGGTGTGCTTTCTATCCTCCCAGTTAACAAAATAGAGGATATTGTCTTTATCGCTTACTAAAATGAGGTTCTTTTTTTCCTCATTATTTATCCAGCACATTCCAGAAATTTCATCAATTTGTAACTGGTAGCGTTCTAAAATTGTTAAGCTCTTTTGTCCCCAAGACAACTCGGAAAGCAAAGTAAGTAAAAGGAAAAAGAGAAGATGATATCTCATTTTTGTAGTTTATCAAAAAGAACCCAGTTCCCATCTGGGTCAAGAATTGTAAGGTGTTCTTTGTTATCTTCCTCTGGAGTTTCTTTAAAATTAAGTCCTGAGTTTTTAAGATTTTGATAAATAAAATCAACATTGTCTGTATGAAATGTCATACCAGAGGGACCAGTCTTAAAAAAGTTAAATAAGCCCAACTTTAGCTCTTTACGTTTTAAGATTAACCAACCTTGATCTTTATTTTCTTTAATGACTTCAAAACCTAAGGTTTCATAGAAGACTAATGAGCGTTGTAGGTCTGTTACACCTAGACTTAAACTAAACTCACCAAAGGATAATTCTTGTATTATAGACATCTGTCCTCCTTATCTTTGGACTCCGCTATAGGTTACTTGGTGGAAGACAATCCCACAAGCGACAGCAACATTTAAAGAGTTTTTTCTGCCAACTAAATGAATAGAAATTAATTGGTCACATTCTTGTAGGACTTCATAAGAAATCCCAAACTGCTCATGTCCAAAAACGAGGGCAATTTTTTCAGGAGTGGAGATTAAATCTTCTAAATAAGTGGCATTTTTAGCTGTTTCAATACCATAAACCGTGTATCCATTTGATTTTAATTCTTTAATGGAGTCGATAATATGATCTTGATATTCCCAGTTAATTAATAGATCACCACCCATCGCTGTTTTGCTGACATGCACTGAGTCTGGCGTAGCACTGAGGCCAGTGAGAATAATTTTATTTATTTGAAAGCATTCGGCATTTCTAAAAATGGCTCCAATATTATGTGCAGAGCGTACAGAGTCAAGAATGCAGATAATATTTTTGGTTTGTCTCTCTAAAGGCTTTTGGTTATCTTCTGTTTTTATTAAAAACTGGTAATCTTTTTTGGTTTGTCCTAAAGCCCTTTCGAGATGCATTAGATAAATCTGATATTGATAACCCATTGATTTTACTTTAAAGAACTCTTTGTTTAGTTTTTGAATACGGTCACTATTAAAGTCATTGAGGTAATCATGGTATTTTTTGAGCTTGAATAAAGGCTTTGATTGAAAATCGAATTGATTTTTTTCAATAAAGCCGGCTAAATCATAGAGAATCTTAATAATTTTGTTTTCAGAAAAAGAGTGAAGCTTTTCTTTTGAGAAGTCTTTATTCATTATTTTTCTCTATGTTGAGTTTTATATGACATTTATCAAACTGAGTGGTAAATTTCTAGCATGAAAAAGAAATTCTTTACTTTGATATCTGTTTATTTTTTATTGTTCTCGTGTGCATCGTGGAGATCTGAGAATTTTTCAGAGTATACTGCAATTCCAGATGAGATTAAAGAGTTATCTGGTCGTCCAAATATAAGTCTGTCATTAACTCGGTATGATATTTATGAAAATGGGAAAAAGGTTGAAAAAGAACCGAATAGGGAAGAAGAGAAAAAACTATTAGATCAAATGAAAACTCTCTATGGAGAATCAAAACTTTTTAACTTGGTCGATGAGGATAGTCCAAGCAAAGATATTACTGTAGAAATTTCGGTAACGGAAAGATTTCAGAGCAATACTGCAATGACATTTTTAACGGCTTTTACTCTTTATCTCATTCCTAGGAAAACTCAAAGAACTTTTGTTTTTAATACAAAGTTTATAGATAAGAAAAAACAGTTATTAGGTATGGTAGAGAAAATGGAGTCTATTGTTACTTGGCATCAATTTTTTATGCTATTTGCTATGCCTTTTGCCACAGCTTCAGATGCACGTGATGGGATCATTAATGATCTTACACAATATACAATTACCGAAGCTCATCAAAACGGTTATTTCGTTGAACTTAGTGAATGAAGAAATTTTTCAAGCTGATCTAATCCATTCTTTATTTGAAGGCAATTTTCTTCAACAAAGTATTTATCTATTTGTTTGGATTTTTTAGCCGCCTCTAAAACCTTAGCTCCATCATAGTCTACAAAAGCAGCTCTTGCTGTTAAAGATTCTTTTGGGTAATAAAAATCCTCTCCAGGAAGAACAGCAATTTGGTAATTTTCTAGAAGATAATTACAAAGGTCTAGGCTTGTTTTTATTCCTAGTTTAGATAGTTCTTTTTTATAGTAATCGAAGGAAATAAAAAGATAAAAAGCACCTTGAGGTTTTGGAGAGTCAATATTCATTGCTTTAAGTCTTTCATAAAAATAATGCCCGCATGCTTTATGAATTTTTGTATAAATTTTTACTTCTTGAATAACCTCAGGACTTTTATCCCAGGCTTTGATCGCTGCATATTGGATAGGGGCTGCGACAGCGCTAAATGTTTCGCTAATCATCGCCTTAAGTGGAGAAATGATCTCTGAGATTTGATGGGGAATGATCATGTAGCCTAATCTATAGCCCCCAGCAGAATGAGCTTTAGAAAGACCTCCTGTGACAATTGTTCTTTCAGGATAAAAGCGAGACAGACTTGTTGAGCGTTGATGTTCAAAGTTAATTTGGCCGTAGATTTCATCGGAGATAACTAGGACTTTATGCTTTCTTAGGACAATCGCCAACTCTGCGAGTTCATCATCAGAATAAACTTGCCCTGTCGGATTTGAAGGCGAGTTTAAAATGAGGATTTTTTGTACTGACTTAAGTTTCTTACAGTGATCATCTAATTCTTGAGGTTGAACTTTATAATCATTTTTTCTTTGAGTTAAAAGAATGCTACCAACATCACCTTTTAGGTCAATTTGGGGGCCATAACTGACCCAACTTGGAGCAGGAATGATGACTTTTCCCTCTAAAAGGTAAAGGAGTTGAAAAATGAGTTCCTTACTTCCTGGTCCAATGAAAATATTTTCTGGGTTTACAGGGAAAGAAAATTCCTGAGAGTAATAGTCGGCTACTGTCTTTCTTAATTCTTCTAGCCCAAGTGTGGGAAGATATTCTTTATGGGAAACCCTGTTTTTTAATTCTTCTTGAATCGCTTGCGGTATTGGAAAAGGAGATTGTCCAAAGCCCCAGTGGTAGATGTCCTTGCCTTTTGATTTAAGGTATTTTGCTTTTTGGTTGATCGCCAAAGTTGCACTTTCTTTTACGTTGAGTACATTTTTATTAATTTGAATTTCAGGCATTGGAAACTTCCTTATTTTGAATTTTGTCTTATTTTATCTAAATATGAAAAATAATTACAATGATTTCTTGAAGTATATGCACAGATTTTTTAAACTTAAATATAGATTAATTTTTGTGAGGTTAAAATATGAAGTGGTATCAAAAACTGCATTGGAAAATTATTATCGGTATGATTCTTGGTTTAGGCTGGGGGATTTTAGCATCAGTTATGGGGTGGCAGCAGTTTACGATCGATTGGATCAGTCCTTGGGGAAAAATCTTTATTAATATGCTCAAGCTTATTGCTGTTCCTTTAGTCTTAACATCTCTCATTGTAGGTGTCGCTTCATTATCAGATATTAAGAAACTATCGCGAATGGGTGGAAAAACGATTCTTATATACTTATGTACCACTGCAATTGCTGTAACGATTGGGCTGTTATCTGTAAATATATTACAGCCAGGGAAAAGTATTCCAAAAGAGCTTACAGATAAGCTTCAAAAAAGTTATCAGGCCAAAGTGGCCGACAAAGAATCAAATGCAAAAAAGGCAAAAGAAAGAGGACCTTTGCAGCCCATTGTAGAAATGGTTCCTGAAAATATTGTTGAATCAGCTGGTAATAATAGAAATATGCTTCAGGTGGTTATTGTTGCCATTTTATTTGGAATTGCTTTAATTCAAATTGAGAACTCAAAGTCTGACCAACTTGTGAGTATTTTAGATAATGCCAATGAAGTTGTCTTAAAAGTAGTTGATATGGCGATGTTATTAGCTCCTTTTGGAGTCTTCTCTTTGTTGGCCAATACTATTGTTTCAGTTGCTGGAGATGATATTGGCCAAATTGGTGAGCTTTTATCGGCATTAGGCTTTTACTGTTTTGTTGTTGTCCTGGCTTTGTTATTACATGCTGGAGTCACGTTTCCTTTGATTATAAAGTTTTTGACCCCAATGAAGTTAAAAACGTTTTTTAAAGGAATTGGACCAGCTCAATTATTGGCCTTTTCCACAAGTTCAAGTGGAGCAACGTTACCAGTAACAATGGAAAGATGTGAAAAAAATCTAGGTGTTGAAGAAGAAGTAACTTCTTTTGTTTTGCCTTTAGGGTCAACAATAAATATGGATGGTACAGCTCTTTATCAAGCAGTGGCGGCAGTCTTTATTGCTCAAGCAACAGGAATTGATTTAACATTTGGAAATCAACTGACAATTATTTTTACAGCAGTTTTAGCCTCTGTTGGTACAGTTGCAATACCTGGTGCTGGTATTATTATGCTGCTTATTGTTTTAGAGGCGATTGGTGTACCTAGTGCAGGTATTGCTTTAATCTTGGGGGTTGATCGAATATTAGATATGTTAAGGACTACTGTTAATGTGACGGGAGATGCAGCTGTATGTGTTTTAGTTGCAAATCAGGAAGGTCAACTTGGAGAGCCTCATCTTTCAGATGCTGATGAGCCACACTTTGTGATGAGCAGGAAAAATTAAGATATTTTCATACTTATTTTAGTAAAATTTAGGGAGCGATAAGCTCCCTTTTTACATTTCCTTAATCCTTACTTGGTAGTCTTAGAGATAAGAAATGATAACCTGTGAGGAAATGATGAATTTAAAGTTTAAGAGTTTTAAATATTCAAAGGATGTACCCAATCCTAAACCAGTCTTGTTTGTTTTGTATCCAAA
>PAKC01000006.1 GCA_002706205.1 Halobacteriovoraceae bacterium | reverse complement strand
AAATCGAGTTATTTTGCATATTGAAAATCGATTTGGAGTTTTTACTAAAGCTAAGCTAAAAAAGGTAAAAGAAGGTAACTTTGATACTGTTGGCTCAGAATCCAATAAAAAAGTTTTGGTACCAAAGTCAAATAGCATCGAAGATATTTTAGAAAATTTAACTCAGTCAGGAGTAAAGAGGTATGTGGGAAGAAAAATATCTCTTAACGTTAATAATATAAATTACCAAGAAGTCTTAAAAATGATAGGTGATACTTCTGGTTTTAATATCATTATTGAAGATGAAGTAAAACAACTTCCACCACTTACTATTAGTTTAACAAATTTACCTTGGGATCAAGTCTTAGATACTGTGATGAATCTTGGAGATCTCGTTGCAACAAAATTTGGTAATATTCTAACTGTGACAACTGCCGCTAAAGCAAGACAAGAAAAAAATATGGAGCTCAATAATCAAAATAAAACAAAGATTCTAGAGCCATTGGTTACTAAAATTGTACCTATAAGTTACTCAAAACTGGAAGAAATATCAGCAATATTACAAGCATACTCAACTCCAGAGCGTGGAAGTATTCAAAGTGACAAACGAACCCAAAATTTAATAATTAAAGATACCGTTGATGTCGTTGAGAGAATGCGAAAAATCATTCAAACGTTGGATACGCAAACTCCGCAAATCCTAATAGAAGCTAAAATTGTAGAAGCGACTGAGGACTATGAGTTAAGGGCTGGATTAACAGAGGGGTTAAAGCTAAATTATGATCCATTAGGTTCTGCAAGTAACCTTCCAGCTGACAATGGTGTTTTCTCATTAAGTACCGCTCCAAATAAATCAGCTCCAGGTGTATTGGGAGCTTCAATTGGTGTCGCGAGATTAACAAATTTAGCATTTAATTTAGAGTTAATGGAATCCGAGTCAAAGGGGAAAATTATCTCTGCTCCAAAGATCATTACTGAAAATAATAAAGCAGCGACTATTTCTGATACAAGAGAACGGTTTTTTCCGCTTACAAGTATAAATCCAGACTCAGGACTTGAGGTCACAGCTACGCAAACTTTGGAAGCGACAATCAACTTGACAGTTACTCCTAAAGTTACCAATGAGGGTGCTATTGCTATGGATGTTAATATCACCAAAGAAGGTTTCGGTATACCTGATGCCGGAGAGCTACCACCTACGACCAGTAGGAATGTTAAAACAAGTGTCTTAGTAGAAAACGGTTCTACAGTTGTTATTGGAGGGATTTATTTAACTGAAGATAAGACTGTTGAGTCAGGAGTACCTTTTTTAAAGGATCTTCCTCTCATTGGTTGGTTGTTTCGTTCTGTTTATAATCCTACAAAGACTCGAAATGAGCTAGTAATATTTTTAACTCCAAGAATTGTGAATCAAGAAGCGGCAGGATTAGTTAATAGAGATGCTGATAATGGGGTGAATATTTAGTTTATGAAAAAGCTAAAAAGCCATTCATCGCTTTTAACGAAATATACATTAATGTATGAAAAAAAACCTCGCTCAAGAGTTTTTGCTCCACTTGCTGAAACATATCGAAAACTAGGAATGCTTGATGAAGCGATGAAAATTTTATCTCAAGGGATAAAAATACATCCAACTTATACTCTTGGATATATTGTTCTAGGCCATTGTTATTATGATCAACAAAACTATGAAATGGCCTATAGTACAGTAAGGCCTTTTGTTTCACAAAATTTAGAGAATATAACTCTACAAAAGCTTTTTGCCCAGACTTGTATTAATCTAGGTTACTTAGAAGAGGCACTACAAACTTTTAAATATTTATTATTATTGAATCCAAAAGATAAATATATAGCAGAGCAAATAAAACTTCTTGAAGATGATTTACTTATAGATACGGAAACAGACGTACAGACAGCTCCAAAAAACATAGATTCTTCATTTGATGAAGACGAGTGGGTACAAGTGGACTTTAATTCACCCACAGAACGAAAAGATGAATCTTTAACAGAAGATGTTGGACAGTGGTCAGTAGAAAAAAGTCATTCACCATTAGAATCGTTTAAGGAAGAAATTAAGAAAAACTCCATTGAAGTTCGACATCATGATCTGGATGATGAATTTTTTCACGAAGATTATGATAAAAAAGCAAATGACGTCATAACTCCAGAAGAGGATCAACTCACTAAGTCTGAAAAAAAATCAAATAATGAGCCTATAATTACACATACCTTGGTGGATCTTTATTGTAAGCAGGGACATTATACAAAGGCAGTCTCAATTTTAGAGAATATCTTAGAGCTACACCCTGATGATAAAGTAACGCAGCAGAAGTTGGATGAGATTGTAAGTCTTATGGCCGGAGACCTTGTTGAGGTGCCTAAAAAAACAAGTTCTGTAAACTTAGAAATTATTGATGTTGATGAAAAAAATCAAAAAAANGCTCAAGCTAAATATCAAAAAATTGAACAGAGTTTTGAAAAATTTATGGAGCAAATAAAATTGAGATCGGCAGCAAAGTTAGCATGAAAAAAATTATAATTATAAATGGACCTAATTTAAATCTTTTAGGGCAAAGAGAGCCGGAAACTTATGGCCAATTAAGTTTAGATGAAATTAAGGAATATACTGAAAAAAAATTACCAAAGAATTTAGTTCAGCTGGACTGGTGGCAATCTAATTCAGAGACAGAAATCATTGAAAAAATTCACGAAATTTTTTCAAAAAAAATATATGACGCACTAATAATTAATCCTGCAGCTTACTCACATACTTCAGTTGCAATCCTTGATGCTTTAAAATTATTGTCAATTCCAGTCGTTGAGGTTCACTTAACAAATGTTTACAGAAGAGAGTCTTTTAGGCATTCTTTGTTGACTGCACAGGCCTCATCTATAATAATGAGTGGGCTTGGAAAAGATGCATATTATTATGCGATATTAACTCAGCTTAATGGGAATTAAAAAGGAAGAAAAGTGAAGTATCAAACTACCGACTTTAGAAATGGCTTAAAGATAGCTATTGAGGGAAAACCTTATATTGTTGTGAGCTTTGCTCATACCAACCCTGGAAAGGGCTCAGCATTTGTAAAGGCTAAGATTAAAAACTTAATTACAGGACAAGTTTTGGAGCGAACTTTTAAGTCTGGAGTCGATACAGTAGATAAGCCAGATATGGAAGAAAGAGAAATGGAATATACTTATGGAGATATGGATGGATATAATTTCATGGATACAAAAAGTTTTGAATCCATTCACCTCTCTCATGACACCGTTGGTGATGCTAAGTTTTATCTACAAGAAGGAATAAAAGTTGATATTTTATACTTCAATGAAAGACCGATCTCTATTGAGCTTCCTAATTTTGTAAACCTTAAAGTGACAGAAACAGATCCTGGCCTAAAAGGTGATACCGCAACAGGCGGAAGCAAAAAAGCAATTATGGAAACTGGACTACAGGTTAATGTACCTTTATTTATTAATGAGGAAGAAGTTTTAAAGATCGATACGAGAACTGGCGAGTATGTCGAAAGAGCGAAGTCTTAAATCGGAGAGATTATGAATTTGGAAAATATTAAAAAATTTATTGATTTGGCCAAAAATGAAGGTGTAGCCGAACTAAAGTATGAAGAGAAAGATTTGAAAATCTCTGTTAACTTTAATGTCCAAAAATCTCAGGTGACGATGCCTTCAGTCGCTCCTTTGTATCAAGAAAAAGCAGAAGTTGAAAATCATTCTAAAGCAAAGAACCCAGAAAATTTTCATGAAGTGACTTCTCCTTTTGTAGGAACATATTATGGTCAATCAGCACCAGGAAAGCCTGCCTTTGTAAAAGTTGGAGATAAAGTTTCTAAGGGACAAACGTTATGTATTTTAGAAGCTATGAAAATTATGAATGAGATTGAAAGTGATGTAAGCGGTGAGATCGTTGAAGTTTGTGTTGATAATGAGAGTTTAGTTGAATTTGGTCAAACCTTGTTTAAAGTCAGAGTATAGTGTGAAGTCTATTAAAAAAGTTCTTATTGCTAATCGAGGAGAAATTGCAGTTAGAGTTCTTAGAAGCTGCAAAGAGCTTGGTATTGAGACTGTGGCTGTTCATTCAACAGCTGATGAAAATTCATTACACGTTAAACTAGCAGATGAGTCAGTCTGTATCGGGCCACCAAAGTCTGTTAACAGTTATTTAAATATTCACGCTATTTTATCAGCTGCAGAAATCACCGGAGCTGATGCGATTCATCCCGGCTATGGATTTCTGTCTGAAAACGATGAGTTTGCAAAAATGTGTGAGCAATGTGGAATAACTTTTATCGGACCTAATATATCTTGTCTTCAAAAAATGGGAGACAAAATAGAGTCTAAGGCCATAGCAAAAGAGGCTGATGTTCCGACTTTAGAGCCTATTCATGTAAATAAATTAACAGATGATCAAATAATTAAAGCTGTAAATGAGATGTCTTATCCTGTATTGATAAAAGCTTCTGCGGGAGGAGGTGGACGAGGTATGAAGAGAATTGATTCTCAAGATAATTTACTTCAGTCGATTTCTCTTTTAAAGCAAGAAGCTAAAAACGCATTTGGGGACGAGACTTTATTTATTGAAAAATTTATTTCAAATCCACGACATATCGAAATTCAAATTTTAGCTGATAAGCACGGAAAGATTCTTCATTTGGGTGAAAGAGATTGTACTATACAAAGAAGATTCCAAAAAGTTATTGAAGAATCACCTAGTCCTGTGATTGATCAAAAGACTCGAGAAGCAATGTGCCAAGCAAGTGTAAGGCTGGCCAAAAAAGTTGGTTATGATTCTGTTGGAACTGTTGAGTATCTTTATGACCTTGATTCTAAAAACTTTTATTTTATGGAAATGAATACGAGAATTCAAGTTGAGCATCCTGTGACTGAGCAAAGGTGTGGAATAGATTTGATTTCAGAACAAATAAAAGTAGCGATGGATTATAAACTAGAACTGGATCAAAAAGATATAGCATTTAGGGGACATGTGATTGAATGTAGAATAAATGCTGAAGATCCGATCACATCAATGCCTTCTCCTGGCTTGATTACTCATTATCATCGACCTGGGGGAATGGGTATTAGGGTTGATGACTTTATTTATACTGGCTATAATATTCCACCTTTTTATGATTCAATGGTATCAAAAGTGATTGTTTATGCGGACTCACGTTCTGAGTGTATTCGTCGGGCATTAANGGCTTTAGAAGAAACAGTCGTTGGTGGTGTCGTGACAAATATAGATCTTCATAAAAAAATTCTTCAACATCCAGACTTTGAGGCAAATTCTTACAATACCAATTTTCTTGCTGAAAAATGCTAAAATATTAGGAGGTTAGCTCTTTTCAGTGGAGGAAACTTGTCTTTTTTAGATGAGGTAAAACAATATACAAATCAGCATGATTGGGAAGGTCTGTTGGAATTTTTTATCAAGCAAATGCGTGTCGCTAAAATGGTTGATAGGGAATATATAAATTATTGTCATTCACACAAATTATTAGATAAGGGAAATGTTCTTTTTAATAAAGAACTTTTGATTTATTTAAACCGTTTCGATTTACATGAAGAAATTTACGAGATTTATAAAAGTAGAGAGTATCGAAGGATGTCTGAATTTGAAATTCATACCTTTTTGCAAGCGATACATAGTATGGGAATGCTTAAGACTTTTGAGCAAGAAGTAAAAAAGGTTAATGAATATTACTTGGTTAACAAATATTATTCAGGTTATCAGAGTTTCTATGACACATTTTACTCGACAGCAAAAAATAAGACACATTTTAAAATTGGAATGATTACTTATCTTTGTGAAAGGTGTGAGTTAAGTAGTCTTTTTAACTACCTTGCAGAATATGAAGAAGTTGTCCTTGAAGAAAGAGTTAAATATGAGGAAGTTAAAACCATTTACCAAATAATTGAATCAGTTAGAAAAGATCATTATTTGCTATATAAATACAAGCTATTTTTTAAACTTATTTTAGCAAAAGGTAGTGACAAGCAATATGGTCTAAAAGATCAAGTTGAATACCTTCTTATGAGTGATAAATTAACTGATTATATTTTGATCTGGAGCTGTCTGGGGCAAAAAGAAATAAAACAAAAACTTAGTGAATTTATCATGAAAAAATATAAGGTAAGGTCGCTTGAGGTCCCCAAACTCTTAAAAGAGTTTAAGAATGAAATACAAAAAAAGATTAAGATAACGGTAGATAAAAATAAATCAAGCACTGAAAGTATTGAAGAACATGAAGACGGAAAAACGATTGAAAATATTCAGCTCACAACAGTTTTACCGCCTTCACCTAACCAACCAATAAAATATAAAACATCCCAAGCTGAAAGTGATCTACTATCACTAATAAAAATAGAAGACGAAGCTTTTTATTCAAATGCAGACTTAGTTGTAAGTTTTATAGAGCTGAACTTTCTAAATATGGCTGAAAAAATTGCTATTAGTTTAGACAATAGTAGTAATAAAAAATATCTTATAGCTTACATAAAATTGTTAAAGGGACATTATTCAGAAAGTATTGAAGAGTGTAATGAGTGTTTGAGCTATTATCAACTTACAGCAGAACAAACTGTGCCATTTGAGTATATTAAAGCTGAAGCATTTGAACAGATGGGAGATAGAGTTAGCGCATTAAGATGTTACAGAAATGTGATAAAATATGATCCGGAATTTAGACAGGCTCAAGAGAAATTGAATGAACAGGCTAAATAAAATTCTCATTCTTTTTTTGATTGTAATGGTTCTTTCCTTCGTTGCCATTTGGGAAGCTCTTCAGAGTCGTTGGGTGGCACGACAAGTATCAAACTTAGCACAAAGCTATGTAGAGCAAATATTTAATGCTGAAATTGAATTTAATCATCTTCAGTTTAATCTTTTTCCACCTGGCGCGGTAGTTAAGGATGTTGTTTTCAAGGTTGATGATAATATTTTTAAATTAGATGCAAAGATTAATAGTGTCGGAATTTTTTTTAATCCCTTTGATGTATTTCATACTAACTTTTTAGTTGATGAAGTTGTCGTTGAAGATGGAAAATTTGTTTACCGAACAAAAGTAAAAACTAAAAATAAGCAACAGAAACGAGAGACAAAGAATTTTCTAGATAACTTTTCACTTCTAAAAGAGATTCCCTTAAATAAAATTAAAATGAATGATGTTTTATTGGACTTTGACCATAGTGGCGCTTTGGTTTCTACGGCACAAATACGAAACATGAAAAGCTTTATATCAGTTAATACAAAGGTGAGGAATATAAATGCGCCTGGCAAACAAAAATATCTCTCAAAAATCGATGAAGTTTCCTTAGAAGCTAATGTTGATCGCAAGTTGATATCAATAAAAAAAACTAATGTGAAAAGTGGACTTGCAAGTGTTAATGCTTCTGGAAGTATTGAGAATTATATTTCTAAGAATATAAAATATAACTTACAGTCAGAAGTGAAACTCCCGTTAAATTTCATTCATGAATGGGTCGATTTTCGGCATATTGGTCTTTTGGAAAAGGGAGTGACCAGTCTTTCTCTTAAGTTGAAAGGAGTTGGAAAAAAATTTAACATTGCAAGCTCGATTGAGGTTAATGATTTTATTACAGATTTTGTCTATGGTGAGAGTTTAAGTGCACAAGTCTTAATGAATTCTGAGAAAATTGAATTTTCGAAATTAAAACTTATTGCTGGAGAACAAAAGCTGGACTTGGTTAAGCCTTTCGAGTTTTATCATTTTAAGAAGAAAAAATTTGTAGAAGATCCTATCATTGTAAAGGCACAGAATTTAAAAACAAATAACTTTTTGCGCTACCTTAAGAACTCTCTGTCCATACTACAGGGAAATTTCTCAGGAAAGGTGAGGTTTGACTTATACAGTAAAAGCTTTAGGTTTCAGCTTTTAAATAAAGCTAAGGTTAATCATTTGAAATTAAGAATCTCAGATAATTTTAGTATATTTGATATAAACGATGTTTATTTGAAAAAAGGAAACTTTTTTATTAATGAGAAAAGTCAGTTTCTGATGGACCTTGAGGCCGAAAAAAATGATATGAATCTTCTAATGACAGCTAAAATAGGTGGAGACGAATTTAAGTTAGAAATGCCAACTAGTTATGTTAATTTGGCAAGTTTTAATCATGTCGCTGGTATGAAAATGCAGGGAAAAGGAATTCTTAGTTTTAGAATGTTTGAAAAAAACAAAGATCTCGTCCTAAAACTAGACTCAGATATAAATGACTATAAACTTGAAGGTTATAAGTTGGACAAGGTAAAAGTATCATCTTTTTTTAATCTAAATAAGAGTTTGATTCATCTTAATAAGCTTTCAGCGAGTTCTGCAAAAACAGTGTTAAATGCAAAAGGAAAAATTAACTATGAGACACTAGAAGTTCAAGGGCAATATAATATTGAGGATATGAACTATCGTGAGTTGAAAAAAATTCTTTCACCAATACTAGAAAAAAATTCACTAGGAGGTAATGATATTTCTGGGAATTGGAATCTGACGGGTAATATTGCGGGAAAGGCGAAAATTAAAGATCTCATTGTTAAGGGAGAATTAGTAACCAAAAATAATTATATATTCAATGAGAGCATTGATAGCATTGTAAGTGATATCAAACTAGAAAATGGCGTTGTAAGTTCAACAAATTTAGTGGGAAGGAAAGGGCCAGGAGAGGTTTTGGGGCGCTTTGCTTATTCTATAAACGATAATATTCTGAACTTTGAGACAAAGATAAAGAATTTAAATATTCATGACTTTAACTATTATAACAAATTACCTTTATCATTAAGATCAAAGGTCGGTGGGCAAATTAAGGGGACTTTTTCTGATTCTGATTTAAGTATAGAGTCAGACCTAAAGCTAACAGAGTCTACTGTGTTCTCTAATCTTTATAAAGACTCAAGATTAAGTTTTAAATATAATAAGGAACGTATTTATTTTTTTGTAGATTTATTCAATGAAAAAATTACTTCTGAGGGACAATACTTGCTGAATTCAAGTCAAAAACAATCCTTTTTAAACCTTGATATTAAGTTTGATGATGTGAAAAGAATATTAGCTCTCTTGAGTGGTGTAGATGTTAACAACTCTGGCATTCAAGGGAGTTTAAGGTATAGGTTGAATACGACTTTTGATTCAAAAGCGAGGAGAGTTTTGTCAATCAACTCAAATTTATATGAGTTGATGTTAAAAAAAGATCCAATTGATGTCTCTTATCGTGATGATAATCCTGAAATTTTAGTGCAAAATGGTGATATCAAGCGGTGGTCTACAGATATACGAGGTAGAAATTTTTATTTTATAAGTCAAGGTAAAGGGAAGACTTTAAAGGATTACGAAACAACAACTCATATGAAAATTGATGCCAGCATTATTGAAACACTAAATAACATAGTTTCTAAGGCCAGTGGAAGTTTACGGGGAAAACTTATTTTAGGAGAGAAATCAGGAAAAGAAATATATGAGGCAAATTTGACATCAAATAACTTAAGTCTAAGTTCAACATATCTTCCAACATCGTTATCTGATACAGAGATGAGAATTACATATAAAGACGGTATTATTAGTGTTGAAAAGATGGATGCAAAGTTAACAAGTGGTTCTGTCGCATTATCTGGTGATATCAGCTTGGCGAGTGTGATTCCAGATATTAATCTTAAATATAAATTTACAAATGCAGGCCTCGTTATTTTAAAAAAATCTAATTTAACCTTTTCTGGCGAGGGAAGGGTAATTGGTAAAAACTTCCCTTATACTTTAGGAGGAGATTTCTATATTCAAAAGTTAAACATTGTGAATGAAATTACAGACTTTACAGGGGGAAAAAACAAAATCAGTGCAACTGATATTGATTTCTTGCCGGGCAAAGAAGCAACATTAAGTAATCAGCTTTTCAATTTTAATGTTAACATGGTGACAAGAGAACCTATTTATATTCGAAATTCTTTGGCGGATGTGGGGTTTACTGGAAATATTCAATTGTTGGGTGGGGAGAAGGATCCAAGAATTACAGGAAAACTAACACTTGCTCCAAGAGAAAATAAGGTTACATTTAAAAATAATGAATTTAAACTTCGAAAGGGTGATGTAAACTTTACGGAAGTTAATAAGCCGATGAATCCTGAATTGGATTTCAATGCCTCAACTAAGATTAGTGAATATAGAGTCTTCGTTTCCGTGTATGGGTTTTTAGAAAACTTTAATCTGAAACTATCCTCAGAGCCAAGTTTGGCCCAAAGTGATATTTTATCACTTATTGCTTTTGGATATACAGAGGATCTATCAAATGAACTTAGTGATGCTCAAAAGGAGTCCATGACAAGAGCAGGTGTGGGTTCAATTATTTTTGATAGCTTTAAAATTAATGAAACATTAAAAAATGAGTTTGGATTGCAAGTTAATTTGGGTACTGAGGTTTCACAAGATGAGGGAAGCTATTTATCTGGTCGAACATCAGAGGGAGGAGGGAACGTCGGAAAAGTAAGATCCGCGACAACATTTGAGATTAAGAAGAAAATTAATGATGATACAAGTTTATCTCTTTCAAGTACTGTTGGCGCGAGCTCTACCCAAAAACAAAGCATTAATTTAAACTATAATTTGAAAAATAATGTATCAGTAGAAGGGGTTTACGAGTCAAAATCAACAGACCAAGCAGAAACGATCAATGATGATACATCATTTGGTGCAGACTTTAAGTGGAGATGGTCATTTAAATGAAGTCTTTTATTATAATTTGTTTTTTAATCTATGGCCAAATTCTTTTTGCGGCGAATAGTTTTGTTGTTAATGAAGTGAAAATTTCATGTCAAGGTCAATGCCCTGATATAAAATCAACATTTTATTCCCTAAAGAGATCCTATAATGATTATGAACATTTTTTAAGTATTTTTGAGCTTTATATTGCAAATGAAGGGGTTAAAAAAATTTCATATAGTTTGCAAGGACCTTATAGTAGTTTGATATTAAATATTGATGTTGAACAAAAACCAAAAATATTACATATCCAGGGCCCTCGGTTTATCTCTAATGAAGAGATCGAATTTCCAGCAGTACTTCCCTTAAAAGAGGATGAGTATTTAGATACAAAACATATTAAAGAGACAAAAAAATTACTTCAGGAAATAGCTAAAGAGAAGGGATACCCCGAGACAGAAGTTGAGATTAGTCAAACTTACAAAAAAAGAGGGGTCGAACTAGAAATTAAGGTAGACTTAAAAGAGCCTATTATTATTAATAAGGTTCAAATTGTAACGAAGTCAAAGTTTCTAAAAAACATGTTACAAAAAAAGTTTACATCTTTCGAAGGGAATCCTTATGACTTATCATTATTAAAAGTTCAAGTTGAGGAGTTTAAGCTTTTATTTCAGGAATATGGTTATTATCTCATAGACTTTAATTTTAAATATCAATATGTTTCAAAGAAAAGAGTGAACTTATTTTTAGATGTTATAAATGTAAAAAGATATTCATTTTATTCTGAGCCAAATAAATTTATTGATGTTGCTATCTTGAAAAATGAATTAATGAACAGTTTTATTTCTGGAAAGCGTGAATTATCAGTTGAGAGCATTAAGAGTTCATTAAATGACTATCTTTATCAGAAAGGTTTTTACTTTATTAAAATAGATGTGAGTAAAAAAGAATTTTTAGATATTAATCAAGATAAAAATATTCAGTATCATGTGAAAATATCAAAGGGATTTCGCATTAAGAATATAAAAATCTCCTTTAAAGGAAATAACTTTTTTAGTGATGAAGACTTATTGGAGGTCTATTATGCAAGGGCATTTGAACAGGCTGAAAATGATATCTTCGATCCTCAATATTATGATAGTTTTGTGAATGTTTTGCGCGAAAAATATATTAGTGAGGGATTTGTTAATGTAAATGTTGAAGAGCCTATTATTCAGCTTGATAAAGCTGGAAAAAAACCCTTTGTGCTGTTTCGGGTGCGAGAGGGGATAAGGGCTTTTGTTTCTAATCTTACTATTGATATAAAGTCTGATAAATTAAGGCAAGACTTAGTCAGTTCGATTAAAGTAAAACGAACAGAAGTATTTAATCCCATTCAATTTAAAAAAGATTTAGAAAATATTTTAAACATTCTTAAGGAGAAGGGGTATTATTTTGCACAGATAGTTAACCGCTTTTCAAATGATCTTGTAAGGTATGAGTCTGATAATTCACAAGTTGTGATTAAAATTGTTATAGAGCTGGGTAAGCCACTTTATGCCGATAATATTATTATTATTGGGAATCAAAAAACGAGAAAGAGACTTGTTCTTCGGGAGTTAGATTTTAAATCAGGCTCACTTATTACGAGTAAAGCTTTAGAAAGATCACAAGCGAATCTTTTGTCATTAGGAATTTTTAGTTCTGTGCAAATTAAGCCTGTAACCAAAAATCAAAGAAAAACAGATATTTTAATTTTTTTACGTGAGAAGGACTTCGGTGTGATTGAAGTCGCTCCAGGAGTCCGTTCTGATATTGGTTTTAAGCTATCAACTTCAGTCACTTATAATAATATTGATGGGCTAAATAAACGAATTTCATTTCAGGGTACGGTAAACCGGCGCTTTGACTTAAACTCGTTGGATGATGAAAGAAGAAGAAATTCAAAAACCTTGCTTGAATATGATACTTCAATTAATTTTTCTGAAAATCATATTTTTCGATCTGATGTTGATTTTATTATGTCACTTTCTAAGTCTCGTAAGCGTTTTTATTCATTTGATGCTGATATCCAAAGAATAAGCTATACTTTTACCCAAGATTTTACCAATTGGTTTCAAGCTTCAATTAGACAACAACTGGAGATAATATCTCAATTTGAAGCCACAGACCCAGATGTTGAGGGACACTTTCAAATTGGCTCTATCACCCCGGGGGTTATTTTTGATTTCAGAGATCAAAAAATTAATCCTAAAAGTGGCGCCATGTTTGAGTTTTCTTATGAGTTGGCCACTCCCGCCTTTCTTTCTCAATCAACTGAAACGAGTGAAATAAATTATCATAAAATGATAAATAGAAATAAATTTTATCTCCCCCTTGGAGATAGGTTTGTTTTTGCTGTTTCTACTGCTTTTGGAATTCAAGAAAATCGCGCCACTAATGTCAATGAAAGTGGAGAGTTTGATGGATATATTCCTAGTATAAAGGTTTTTCGTCTCTCAGGAGCTGATATAGTCAGAGGTTATGAGGATGATGAAATTAATCGTTTAAGCAGCGGTGAGGATATAAGTGATGTTGAGGTCAATACCAGAGCATATATGGGAAATCTTAAGTTAGAGCCTAGGTACTACCTCTCAGATAGTACGATTTTGGGACTGTTTTATGATGCCGGAAGAGTTTTTGTCGACGAATTTAATATAGAAGATTTTCGCTCTGCGGTGGGTGTTACATTTAAATACATAACACCAGTAGGAACTTTAGACTTTGATTATGGTATAAAACTCTTGAGAAAGAGAGATTCTTCTGGTAGATTAGAGAGCCCCGGAAGGCTACATGTGTCAATTGGCTTTTTTTAATCCCGTAAAAAAGAAGTCAGCGTTTCTTAAGGAAAGTATGGGTGGTGCCTATTTTCTGAAATGTATATTGACAGCCTGGGTTACAGGCCGCTATATAGGCTAAAATTTTAATAATTTATGATTTAGAGGTAGTTATTATGTATACACAAAAGTCTTATTCTGCAAAAAAAGAAGAGATGGAAAAAAAATGGTGGGTCATTGATGCAACAGATGTTGTTGTTGGAAGATTGGCCACAGAAGTAGCAAGTTTGTTAAGAGGAAAACACAAGCCAACTTTTACTCCGAATCAAGAATGTGGTGACTTTGTTGTTATTACAAACTGTGAGAAGGTTAAGTTTACTGGAAAGAAGTGGACTGATAAAAAGTACTATTGGCACTCAAACCATATTGGTGGAATTAAGCAAAGAACTGCTACAGAGCAATTAGAAAAGCATCCTGAGTTATTAGTTATGAATGCAGTAAAAGGTATGTTGCCTAAAAACTCTTTAGGAAGAAAGCAGTTAACAAAACTTAAAGTCTTTGTTGGATCTGAGCATAACCATGAAGCTCAAAAACCTGAAGTAAAAACAATTAATTAATTAGAAGGAAGATAATCATGGCTAAAGGAAAAACTTATAAAGCACAGGCGGTTGGAAGAAGAAAGACTTCAATTGCAAGAGTATATGTAGCTGACGGAAGTGGAAAGGTCACAATTAATAAAAGAGATATCAAAGACTACTTCCCAAAAGCAACATCAAGATATGTTGTTGAGCAACCATTTGCATTATTAGATCTTATTGGAAAATATGATCTTAATATTAATGTTAAAGGTGGTGGAACTACTGGTCAGTCAGGGGCAATTAGATTGGGAATTGCAAGAGCTTTAGCAGCTTTAAATCCTACTGATAGAGGGGAGTTAAAGAAAGCAGGGTTCTTAACTAGAGATGCAAGAAAAGTAGAAAGAAAAAAATATGGTCTTGCAGGTGCGAGAAAATCATACCAGTTTTCAAAGCGTTAATATTTTATTTTATATATTCTATAACGAAAAAAGGTCCAATTTTTTGGACCTTTTTTTGTTTCAAAAAATGTCTAGTAATCATTTTTACGAAACATAGAGTTTTTAGTATAAGTTTATATGGCCGACTTTATTAAAATTCGTGGAGCGAGAGTTCACAACTTAAAGAATATTGACTTAGATATTCCCTTAAATAAGCTCACTTGTTTTTTTGGTCCTAGTGGTTCAGGTAAAACATCATTGGCCTTTCATACTCTCTACAGTGAATCTAAAAGAAGATTTTTAAACTCTTTTCCTACATATTTAAAGTTTTTTTCCGAACGTCCAGCTCCAGTTGATGTTGATGAAATTTATCCGGTGTTGCCTGTCTTTGGTCTCCCACAAATTAATCCAGTTGTAGGTGCAAGATCAAATGTATCTGATATTATGCACCTTACAGAATTGTTACAAAGTCATTTTTATCATAACTCTAAAGAACAATGCCCGATTCATCATGAAGAGTTTGTACCTTTGGAAATACAGCATTATTTAAATAAAAATTTTAAGTTAAATGATGAAGATATATATCATGTTTTTATAACCTCACAGAGTTTTATTGAATTTTTTTCGGACCAGCCTTTTCCTTCGCGCTCATTAAAATCAACTCGTTCAAAAAAAATAACGGACTTTGATGAATCTCATAAGCTTTGGGAAGTCCATCGTTTTAAAAAGAAACATTTAAATAAGCTTGAACAAAAATTAGCACCATACTTAGATTTAAATATCGAATTATATATTTTTTCTCCTGATAGCCTTAAACTTCAAAAAATTGAATTTCAAAGAAATAAGTTTATTTGTCCTATTGAAGGTTGTATTCGGGAATCAATTGGTCAAAAGTCTCCCTTGCTGTTTTCACCCTATAATCCTTTAGGGGCATGCACAAAATGTGGTGGTTTTGGTGAGGTTCTGGACTATGATGAAGATAAGCTGATTGATAAAAATAAAAGTGTAAAAGATGGGGGGGTGAGTCTTTTAAATTATAAACGTTTCTCTGGTCAAAAAGAAGAGTTGATAAAAGTTTTAAAAAAGAAAAAAATCTCAATTACTAAGCCTATTGCTGAATTAGGTGAGGAATTTCGAAAAATCTTGTATGAAGGTGAAGGTTATTACGGTGGTTTTAATGCTTATTTTCATTATTTAGAACGTAAGAAGTATAAAATGAATGTACGTATTTTTACTCGTAATATTCAAAAAAGCTCGACTTGCACAGACTGTAAAGGAACTCGTTTAGGGGCAATGATATCTCAGTTTTTCTATTTTGATTGTAGTTTAAATGAGCTTATGTGTTTATCTGTAGAAAGCATTTATGAAAAACTAAAAAACATAAAAAAAACAGGACTGAAAAGAGAAGAAAAAAAATCGTTAAATAAGATGGTCTATATTTTAAAAGTTGCTCATGATATTGGGCTCGGTCATCTTATGCTACTTCGTAAAACAAAAAGTTTGTCGGCTGGTGAATATCAACGTTTATTGCTTTTGAAGTATTTGTCATATGAGGGAACGGGTGCTCTTTTTGTTTTTGATGAACCTAGTTTAGGGCTGAATAAGCAAGAAATTCAAACATTAGAAAAAAGCTTTCGTGACCTTATTGCAAAAAAAAATACTGTTATTCTAATAGATCATAATCAATATTTCAGAGAAAATTCTGATTATTTAGTAGAGATGGGTCCAGGTGCAGGCGAAAAAGGGGGAGAGATCCTTTCACAAGGAAAGGCCCATAAAAAACAACAGTCCCAAAAAGAAGTCTTAAAGCTAGCTCCTGTGAAATCAAAGAAAAAATTTTTGGAAATAAAAGAGATTAGAGTTCATGATAAAAGCTTTGGGAATGCAAAAGTTATTTTAAATAATATTACAGTCGTCACAGGACGATCTGGCTCTGGAAAGTCAGCCGTGTATCTTAATACATTGGCCAATTATCTTTATTATCAAAATTATGAAAGCTATCTAAATCTTCCCAAAGGTAGTTTTAAAAAAATAAGTGGCGTGCCTCAATTTAATGATGTTATTATTGTCGATTCTAATTTAAATCGCTTTACTTCTCGTTCGACAGTTGGAAGTATGACTGGCCTTTTTCCTGTTGTGAGAAAACATTTTCTAAAGCTTACTCAAGCAAAGTCTATGGGATTAAAAGATGGGCATCTATCATATAATTCTCAGTTAGGACAATGTCCAAAGTGTGAAGGTAAGGGAGAGTTAATTATTGAGATGCAATTTCTAGAAGATGTAAAGTTAACTTGCGAAGATTGCCAAGGAAAAAAATTAAAGCCTATTTATGCGGAAATAACAGATGGGAATATGACTGTAGATGAGTCTTACTCACTGCCTTTATCTAAGGTGCTTGATAATATTCAATTGACCCCCAAGTTCCAGCGAGTTTATGAGTACTTAAAAATTTTAAATTTAGATTATCTATCATTAAATAGGCAAGTTAATTCTTTATCTGGTGGTGAAAAGCAAAGAATTTATTTACTAAGTAAATTACAAAAAAATCTATCAAATTCATTTTTATTGTTCGAAAACTTATCTTTTGGCCTTTCTGAAAAAGAACTTGTTAAAACTGCGGAGTTTTTACAAAGTTTACTGGATCAAAACAATACGATTGTTATTATTGATCAGCATCCTTTGTTTCAAAGTATAGCAGCTTACCATTATAAGATGGAGTAAACACCTCAAGTATTGGGCTTTTTTGCCGATAAAGTTAGTTGTCAGCTTTATAGGGAGAAAATTATGGCCAAATACTTGTTTTTATTTAATTTCTTATCGATCAGTTTTTTGGCTCACAGTACGACATTCGTTCCACTTACCATAAAACAACAAATTAAAACAAGTGATGGAATTGTAAAGGGAGAGGTTGTGGCACTTTCCTATGAACAAGATAATCAGCAAGAAATCGTAACGAAAGCAACTATTTTAGCCGATAAGTGGGTAGGATTAAATAATGAAGATAATTTGGTTGATGTTTATTATCCTGGGGGAAAAGTTGGAAATCATGTTTTAAGAATTCCAGGAGCACCTAAGCTAAATATTGGTGAAAAAGTTGTTCTTATGTTGAGAAATCAATCAGAAAAAATTTGGGTTAATAATCTCGGTTTAGGAAAATTTTCATTAAAAAAACTTGGCGATAATTATATTCTTGTGAACCAAGTTTTTCCAGCAAATCCTAAGGTAGGTCAGATGAAGTTGGAAAAGTTTTTAAACTTAGTTGAGTGGGTAAAAAAGACAAAGTTTAAAGAACGTTTTAAGGATAAATATGAGATTAGTCGAGAAAAAGCTGTGAGCAATAATATGAGAAATGAAGGTGTGTCGAGGTCAATTGCTTCGACTGAAGCGAATAAAAAGCCTAAGCCATTTTCAAATTATTGGTTAGTTTTGATTTTAGGTGCTCTGGGTATCATAGTGAGAGTTGTAAATAATAAAAAATCAACATGAAGATTAAACACATAAAAATTTTATTAATTTGTTTAACAGCAATGGCCCTGAATATTTCTTGGGCCTTTGTTATTTCTAAAACAGAGTCTGGTAAAAATATTAAATGGAAAAAAGATAGTTTGAAAATACCCATGCGTGTAAATCCTCGTCCATTAAAAGATGATATGATTTTGGATATAGACTCTTCAACAGCTATTTCTTTATATGGAAGTAGGCTTAATTATCTTGAGTATAAATCACAACAAATTATTCAGGAAAGTATTGATACCTGGAATAAAAATTCTGCATTTACCATAATTCCTGTATATACTAATGATATTGATGAACAAAGTTCAATCAGCTATAGCTCTGATAGTTTCAATTTTGGACCGGGAGTTATTGCTGTAACAAAGCTTTCATTTGACTCCGTTAGTGGTAGTATTTATTCTGCAGACATAATTCTTAATCAGAGTAATTTAAACTTTATAAGTTTAAGTGTTGATAAATCACAGTCGAGTAAGGAAAAAGCATATATTGGTGATGTTTTAAGTCATGAAATTGGACATCTTTTTGGTCTAGGTCACTCAGAAGTTATCAATTCGAGTATGGTTTTCTCTATTTTTAAGGGACAGCATAAAGTTCACACAGATGACGTTGCAGGTGTAAATAAAAATTACAATATTCATTTGAATAAAGGGGTTTTAAAGGGAGCGGTTAAAGCCGGTCAAGGAACTCCTGTCTTCGGAGTTCATGTGAGTTTATTAAGTGCTAGAACGAATCAAGTTCTTCAGGGACAGATTACAAATGAAAATGGAGAGTTTATTTTTGAAAATTTAGATTTGAATGAGTCTTATTATGTTATGACTTCACCAATTAAGAAAAAAGCCTCGTTACCTGAGTATTATAAAAATGTAAACGATCAAATATGCTTTCAACAAAAGTATGCAACAAGCTTTTTTTCTAAATGTGGTGCTCGTAGTAAAAGTACAGCTCAAGCATTTTTTTTAAGTGAAGAAACCACCGAAATTGATGTTGGGACGATTACTTTAAGGTGTGATGAAAATATTAGCGTTGACTATTACGCCCATAAATTTCAAGAAGAAGATTATTATGAGTATAATATGCTCCAGGATAAAATATCTAAAGTATTCTATGGTTATTTTTCAGATACAGAAATCAATAAAGGACTAACAGGAAAAGGTGACTGGCTGAAGATTGATTTAAGGTCGTTAGACCCAGGGGGATTTGTATTAAATGATTATAAGGTAAAACTGAATTTTACTAGTGTTGGGATCGGTAGTTCTTTTGAATTTGTTATTTATGCCAAAAGAGATGATCAAGCTACTTGGAAAAAATACGAATCTTCATATGATGTCGACACAGGAAAGAAACTGGTAGATCAAAGTGTAGAATTAGCTCTATCCGCAAGTGCTGAAAATAATATTTTTTATATAAAAGTTTTCCCTTTAAAGCTTGAGACAAATGATTTTTATGAAATTTTTTCTTCTATTAATGTTTTAAATAATAAAAATCAAATTTATACAATAGTAAGTCAGTTGGGTGTTAAAGATACTTTTAGTTCTTATAATTATGATTTACCTGACTCATATCCTTATTCAGATAATGAAGCTTGCTTGGAAGGAAATATTACTTATTCTTCATCACCTTATATACCACTTAAGGCAAAGGGAAACACTGCGCAATCCTCAGATGATGATGCCGTTGTAAGTTGTGGAACTATTGATTCCAACTCTGGGTCTGGTCCAAAAGCCATGATAAGTTTTTTAATAAGCTTTGTGCTTGTTTTTTTAAGCTTAAATATACGTAATATTCAGCTTAATTCTTTGTCGAAATCTTAATTTTTTTATACCATTAAAATACTAAGAATCTAATCCAAGGATAGGAATATGAGATTAAATTTGCTGTTTTTAATTGGAATCATGGGACTGATAAATATTTCCCATGCTCAAGACTTATTACAAGAGAGAATATGGAAAGTCTCTTCTAAAAAAAGATCTATTTTTTTTGATAAAGGGGTATTTCATTCTGAAAAAAATCCAATTTTTCAAAAATTAAATGGGATTAGAAACTCATATATACCAGCAAGGGGCTATGAAAGAATCGTTTTTGATTTTAGCACAGATCGTCCACCTAAGGTTTATGGGAAAATTTCTGAAAAAGAACAAAAGGTTTATGTCGATTTCTTTAATACTGCATTAGGGACGAATGTCGAACAATTAAAAAATATTAAATATCTTAAAAATCTTAACTTCTTTACAATTGATAAAGATAATATCTCGGTTGAATTACAATTTTCTCAAAAAGTGAGCTTTGACATATTTTATCTTGAAAATCCAGGTAGATTAGTTATTGATGTAAAAAAATAGGAGAATCCTCAAAATGGCCAGTGAAAATGTTAAAATGAATCTTGAAGTCGCATCTCCTTCGGAGCTTCCCCGTGAACTCGTTGTTATACCTATTGTAAATAGCCCGATTTTTCCTGGAATGATTGCTCCTATTATTTTAAGTGAAGATAAATATACACCTGAGTTAGATGAGATGGTTACTAAGGTTGGGTACGTTGCTTTGAATTTAGTAAAATTTAAAGAAGGACAAGAGTACCTGGTAGATAGTGATGATGACGAAAAAAACGAAGATAATGAATCTTCAAATATAACTTCTGTTGAAGAATATGAAATGGAGGTTTTTGATGATACGGTTAAAGATCTTTCATCAAAAGATATTTATCGTGTTGGTGTATACTGTAAAGTCGTTAAAAAGTTAAAGCTTCCCGATGGTTCTGTAAACTTACTTGTTCATGGTCTTAAAAGATATAGAATTGATAAGTTTTTAGAGGAGTCACCGTTAATATATATAAAAGCTGATATCTTTGAAGATAAACAAGAGACAGACGAGGAACTTGATGCTTATACTCGTTCAGTTATTAATCAAGTAAAAAAGCTTAGCGAAATTAATCCTTATTTTAACGAAGAGATGAAGTTGGCGATGTTAAATTCTCCAAGTCCTGGTTCACTTGCCGACTTAGTTGCATTTGCTTTATCTTTAGATGTTCCAGAAGCACAAGACTTTCTAGAAACACTAGTTGTTAAGAAGAGATTTGCTAAACTACTTGTGTATTTAAAAAGAGAAAAAGATGTTGCAGATATTCAGAAAAAAATAACAGATGAAGTAAACGATAAGGTTAATAAATATCAAAGAGAGTACTTTTTAAGAGAGCAGCTTAAGGTTATACGTTCTGAGTTGGGAATGGATGAGGATGAGAAATCTAGAGATATTAAAAAATTTAAGGATTTAATTGATTCGATTGATATGCCAGAGGAAGCTAAAAAAGCAGCAATGGAAGAGCTTGAGCGCTTAGAGTCTATTCCTGATTCATCTCCTGAATACAATATTACGAGAACATTTTTAAACTGGATGACACAGTTACCATGGGATAAAGAGACTGATGATAATGCAAGTATTAAAGATGCTAAAAAAGTTCTTGAAAGAGATCATTATGGTCTAGAAAAAGCTAAGGAAAGAATTTTAGAGTTTCTAGCAGTGAGGCAGTTGAAGCCAGAATATGATGGAACGATCTTGTGTTTGGCAGGTCCTCCAGGTGTAGGAAAAACTTCTTTAGGTCAGTCGATTGCGAATGCCTTAGACAGAAAATTTTATCGTTTTTCATTAGGGGGAATGAGGGATGAGGCTGAAATAAAGGGACATCGACGTACGTATGTTGGTGCCATGCCCGGAAAATTATTGCAAGCTTTAAAGCGAGTACAAGTTAATAACCCTGTTATTATGTTAGATGAAATTGATAAGTTAGGTAGAAGTTATCAAGGAGATCCGGGGTCGGCTTTGTTAGAAGTTCTCGATCCTGAACAAAATAAAACATTTATTGATAATTATTTGGATGTGCCTTTTGACTTGTCTAAAGTTTTATTTATAGCTACTGCAAATTATGTTGGAGAAATTCCAGAGGCTTTATTGGATAGAATGGAGTTAATAGAGCTTAGTGGATACACAGTGGAAGAAAAAATATCAATTGCTACGAAATGGGTTATTCCAAAGCAGTTAAAAAAACATGGTCTGACAACAAAAGACTTCTCATTGACGATAGCTACACTTAAAGCTCTGATCAATGACTATGCCAGAGAAGCTGGAGTGAGAAGGATGGAGCAGTATGTAGCTAAGTTATGTCGTCATGCAGCTCTTAAAAAAGTGACAGCAAAGACGCATAAAAAATTCTCACCAGCGGTGAAGGATTTGGAAGGGATACTTGGACCTAAACGCTTTCAGTCTGAAGTGGCCCAAAAGCCACTTAGCCCTGGAGTTGTTACCGGGTTGGCTTGGACTTCATTTGGTGGTGAAATTCTTTTTGTAGAAACTCTACCTGTTAAAGGTAAAGGTTTTAAATTGACGGGACAAATGGGTGATGTCATGAATGAGTCTGCAAATATAGCTTATAGTTATATTCAAAAAAGACTGCAGGATGAAATGGTTTTAAATACCAAGACAGCGAAGAAGAAGAAAGTGAGTAAAAAAGCGGTTGATCAGGCGAAAACAGCTGAGGCATCACTAGACTTTTTGGCCAACCATGAAGTTCACCTTCACTTGCCAGCAGGGGCTACACCTAAGGATGGGCCAAGTGCAGGGATAACAATGGCATTAGCTTTATATTCGTTAGCTAAGAATAAAAAAGTACGTGGGGCAGTTGCGATGACTGGAGAGTTAAGTCTAACTGGTAAGGTTATGCCAGTAGGAGGCATTAAAGAGAAGGTCTTAGCTGCAAAAAGAGCAGGTATAAAAGAGATTATTTTACCAAGTGATAATGAGAAAGACTTAAAAGAGGTGCCTACAGCTCACAGAAAAGGTGTTAAGTTTTATCCTGTGAAGCATTTTGATGAAGTCTTAAAAATAGCATTACGCTAATTAATAAGAGTATTCGTCAACTTCAGGATATTGGAAGTCTTGCCATACTTGTTGTTTTAGCTTTATTTCTTGAATAAGATTTGTTTCGACTTCTATAAGTTTACAATTTTTATAATGAATAAAATAGGTGGCCAGCCCTTCGCCAACTTCACCTGAAATAAAATCACAGGTAATTTGGTGTTCTTTTCCCTCAATATTAAGGTTTAAGCTAAATTCTTCGATATCTTTGTCACCTGTTTCTAGTCTGGCCTTTTGCAATTCCCAGTCAAGTTTAAGCGGAACAGACTTGATGGAGAGGTCATAATAACCAAACTCAGAGCCGTATTCTGAAACAGCATCAGCTATTTTTTCTCGTTTCATTTTTTCGCTCATATTATGAGCATGTGCAAACGAGTGAGATAACACAAGTAAGGTGATGATAAGCCCTTTCATAATAAAACTCCAAATTTAGGAATATATAAATGAAAGTTTCATGCCAAAAATGAATCGAAAATACAGGGAGTTAGACAGCTTTTATTGTTTAAGCTGCTAGCAATGTATAATTTTTAAACGGTGTCGGTTGTGATTAGAATTCGTCTGAGTCGTACTCTTCAACAGCAGCATGCTTAACTTTTCCAGCTGCGATTTCTCTTAAAGCTGTAACAATAGCTTTATTTTTACTTTTAACTTGAGCCTCTTCACCCTCACGCAATTGCTTAACTCTTTTTGCAGTTAAGTGAACTAATTCGTATCTGTTCTCAACTTTTTCTAAGCAATCCTCAATTGTGACTCTGGCCATTTTATACCTCTTAATAACTGTTTGATGAATTCATTTTTATATGATCAATTTAGCTTTTTGTCAAAAGTTTATGTTTTATTTATACATTGCCTCAATCAAAGACTTGAAGTTCTTATTTATTAGTTTCCTCTTTATCTTGAGCGAAGGTGTAAGATAATTATCTGTTGTTATTTCACATGGAAGAATTCGGAAATACTTTATAGATTCATATGAAGCCAGCTCATGGTTCACAGTGTCAATCTCTTGCTGTATAAGCTCATTAATCTTGGGATGATTGGCCAGTGTTTCATGATTGCAATCTTCTGGAATTTCAAATTTTTCTAATAGTGGTATGAAGCTTTCTTTTTCAATAGCAATTAGGGCCGATAGATATTTTTTTTGCTCACCCACAACAGCGCTTTGCGCAATATAAGGGCTAAGTTTAAGGGCATTTTCAATTTTTTGAGGAGAAACATTTTTTCCACCACTAGTAATGATAATATCCTTTTTCCGGTCTGTTATTTTTAAAAATCCTTGTGAATTGAATTCACCTATATCTCCAGTCTTAAACCATCCATCTTTTGTGATTGCTTTTTGAGTTTCAATGTCGTTTTTGTAATAACCTGAAAACAAAGCTTTAGAGCGTAAAAGAATTTCCCCATCTTCTAAAAACTTAACCTCTACATCACCCATTGGCTGACCAACAGTTCCGGGAATTTGTTTGTTCATGGGATTAATAAAGCATGGTGCAATTGTTTCGGTAAGGCCATAGCCTTCTAATACTGTTAGGTTTGAATTTCTTAAAAATTCAATAATTTTAGTGCTTAGGGGAGCACCTCCTGAAATGAAGTATCTGATATTTCCACCAAACATCTGATAAATTTTTTCAAAGACAATTTTCTTTGCAAGCTGATATTGTAATAAAGTAGATGTTTTAGGCGTTTTGTCAGAATTAATTGTTTCAAAATAATTATTTCCAGCATTCATGGCCCAATTAAAAACAGATTTTTTTAATTCACTTTTAGAGAGTTCTTTCATGGCCTTTTCATATATTTTTTCAAGAACTCGTGGTACTGCAACGAGTAGACTGGGCTTTACTAAGGGGATATCTATAATCAGTTTCTTCATGTCTCTGGCATAGACAGTTTCAGATCCAAAGAGGATGGGAAAAAATGATTCTAACCGCCCTAAAACATGAGATAAGGGAAGGTAAGTTAAAAAGCGGTCATTTGAATGTATTGATGAGTGGGTATATTTCTTAACATTAAGAAGAACTTGAAATAAAGCATCGTGTTTTATGACTGCACCTTTGGGCTCGCCGGTTGTACCAGATGTATAAACAATTGTGGCTATGTTTTCAGGAAAAACATTTTCAATTAAATTGGTAAATTGGTCTGGATGTTTATGAGATTCATTGAGGCCAATTTGATAAAATTCTTGATAGTCGAGAAATTCAATTTTTGAATTTAATTTTTTAATAATATCTAGTGGTATATGAGTAATTGAAATAATTTTTTTTAATTGAGTCAGCTTTCCTTGGATATTAATAATTTTTTCTAATTGTTCTTGATCTTCAACAATAAGAAACTCAGCATCAGAATGATTAACTATAAATTCGACCTCATCAGCTGTATAAGAAGGATAAATGGGAACACTAATAGCACCAGAGCACATAATAGCAAGGTCAAAAAAATTCCATTCTTTTCGGGTAAGACTCAAGATACAAACTTTACTTTGTGCTTTGACTCCAAGATTCAGTAGCCCAATAGTTAAACATTCAATGGTTTCTAAATATTTTTTAAAAGAAATAAATGAGACTTTATTATTTTTAATCGTCCCAATTGAATTGTTTGTAGGACTATTTTTGACTTGATTTAAAAGAATGTCACAAATAGTTCTTTTGAGGTGGTTCATGTAGTCCTTTTTAACTTAATTTGACTAAATTTTCCCTGATATAAAGAGAAATGTAAATATCTTCAAGGAGTTAGAGTCGATAAGCTTTTTTTGAGTTTGAAAGAGAGTTTTTAAGGAGAAACAAATGCATAAAAAACTCTATTTGGTATCAAGATATATGGGAAAAGAGAAAACTTATCATTGTTTTCATTTTCGTGGTTATTATTGTGGGCATTATATTCGCAAAGTGTATGTGTCTTGTGGAAATTTTGATTTAGGAGAAGAGTATATTTTAGTGTTAGATAGCGTAAAAATTGAAAATTCTTTGTTATTAGGTCAACTCGTTAGATTCAAAAAGTTTCCTATTTAACACTTACAGCAACATGGTCACCTATCATAAAATTATTTATGTCGAAAACGGGATCCTTGATATTTTTATTTACCTTTTTAACTAAAGCTACTGCGGACTCATCCTCTGTGTGGATGACTTCAAGCTGTCCTATAGGAATTCGATAATTAACTCTTTTTTGGTTATCATAAGGGTTTGCCTTGGAGATTGTACGATAAACATCCAAAACTGCACCTTCGCTAAGACCCTGATTTGAGCCCATGTTAATATAATAATTTCTGCGAATGACTTCGTTCTCATAGCCCATTGGGAGGTCTTCTGCGACGCTAAATATCAGGTGGTCTCGTGCTTCTATTTTTAAAGAAAAAACAATGAGAAAACAATAAATAAAGATTTTGCAGGAAAATTTCATCTCTCTATCCTTGAGTGAGAAGTTATTCTTACTTATCTTTTCGATAGCTAGAAAAAAAACTTAAAAAAATTACTAAAAAACTCAATCCAGAAAATTAATCCAGTCTTAAGTATTTAAAATTATTATTTATTAAGTCTGATTGGCGGAAATTTTTTAGATAACCATGATAAAGAATATAGTTTCGAGAGTAAAACTGCATAATCCAGGGCAAGTCATCTGAGATAATATTTTCTACTTGTTTAGTGAGTTTTAATGTTTCAGCTTTATTTTTAGTATGAAAAAGTTGTTGATAAAGACGGTCANCTTTTTTATTTGAATAATAAGTGGAATTTGGCCCTGGAGGATGATTTTTACTTATTAAAAGTTGGATTACATTTTCTGGGTCTGGATAGTCCATGGCCCAACCTCCTTGCCAAATTTGTAATTGCCCAGTTTTTGCTTTATTTAAAAAGCCAGGAAAGCTATTGAGATTGACTTTAAGTTTTATACCAATTTTAGAGAACTCTCTTTTTATAAATTCTCCCATTTGTCTGGAAACGGTTGTAGCTCCTCGTACATCATAAGAGAACTCTGGCAAGCCTTTTCCATTGGGATAACCAGCTTTGGCCAATAGTTTTTTTGCTAAATCGACATCATATTTGTAAGGAAGTTGGTTTGAGGGACTATATCCAGTCACTCCTGGAGGATAAATGGAATTAGCTTTTAAGGCTATATTGTTAGTAAAGTTTTTGATGTACTCATCAATATTTATGGCATGGGCAATGGCCTTGCGTAAATACTTATTAGATCCTAAAATAGGGTCTGTCATATTAAAGGCTAACCACCAATAAGTTAGTGTTGGTGCTACTTGGAGTTGTATTTTTTCTTGTTTAAGTTCTTTTGATAATTTTCCGGCATTATTAATCGCAATCGGAAAATGGTCTTTTGTGAGAACAATGAGGTCTATTTCTTTATTTCTAAATTTTAGCCAACGTGTTTGTGCCTCCTTCATTATGTGAAAGTTTATGTTTTCTATGAAAGGAAGTGTTTTTCCAGAATCTTTTAAAAGATTGTTTTCATAGGAAAAACGATCACCTTTTTTAGGATAAGAGTTGGTATGATAATTTTTATTCTTTTTTAATTTTAACAATGAGCTTTTTTTCCACTCTACTAATTGATAAGGTCCAGTCCCAATTGCAATTTGAGTAAGGTCATTTTTATATTTAGTAATCATTTCTTTAGGTATTGGCGTGGTAAAGGCCATGGCCAAAGCATAAATTAGTTGGGGATAGGGTTGTGTTAGCTTTATTTGTAAAGTGTGATCATCTAAAGCTTTAAGTCCTTCCACTTGATAGGAAAAAAAATTAGTGAGATCATTTTTGACTTCATTTCTAAATTTATTAAGCCCCAAAATTTTTCCATCAAAGAGCCACCACCCACTACTTTTTGTAGGTTTATAGGCAAGCCTTTTAATTTGATTAATAAAGTCTTCAGCTATTACTTTTCTTGGTTTTTGCTTAAAGAGGTCAATTGAGTGGTAGTAAATATTTTCTTTTATTTTAATAGTGTACGTTAAACCGTTATTTTCTATCCTTGGAAGTTCTTTAGCCAATAAAGGCTTTAATTGGTAAGGCCTGAGTAAATAATCATATTCATAAAGACTTTCATACATTTGATATATAACTTTAGCCGAAACAGTGTCGTAACTTATTGCAGGATCAAGTGTTGAAATATTACTAGAGATTGCATAGTTCAGCGTATCTTTGTTAGTATTCTTGGTTTTAGTACAACTGACTAAAAGTAGACAGCTAATGATAAAAAAATATTTCATTATAAGACCTCTAATTCCTCTTTTACCGCGTTGATGAATTTTTCTAAGTGTTTAGCTGACCCAGACCCTTGTGCCATATCTGGTCTTCCTCCACCTCTTCCTGAGACAATTTCTTGAGTTGTTTTTAAAATTTGTGAACAATTAATATTTTTATTTTTTTTATGAGTGCGTATTAAGTATGAAAGTTTGTCTTTATCTTCTTGGAACATTAAAAGCACATCATGATCATTTTGATCGATAAATTTGTCAGATAAGGAGCGAAAATCTTTAGGAGAGCCATCTTTAAGATTAACTGTAACGAGGCCTAGGTTATTGGAAAGATTTTCTTTATTATCAAATAGGCTCTTAGCAGATTGAGCTTGGATTTGATCTTTTAAGGCTTGGATTTCTTTATTTTTTGCTTTGAGTTCAGATTGTACTGACTTTAGTTTAGAAAAGAGTAGGTCAGACTTTGCAGAAAACATTTTTTCAATTTTACTTAAATGAGTTGAACGAGTATTTAAATATTTAAAAGCAGATGTGCTAGTTAAAGCTTCAATTCTTCTGACTCCACTAGAAAGAGAGCTTTCTGTTGTGATAGTAAATAAACCAATTTCATTTGTGTTTTCAACATGAGTCCCGCCGCAAAGCTCAAGTGAGAAATCCCCCATTTCAAGGACGCGGACCATCTCGCCATATTTTTCCCCAAACAAGGCCATGGCCCCTTTTGCGGTAGCTTCATCTTTACTCATTAGAGTATCATTGACCTCAAGACTTTCTGCAATTTTCTCGTTAACTATATTTTCTACTTGTTGAATTTGTTCATATGATAGAGCTTCTGGTTGAGTAAAATCAAAGCGCAGTGAATCAGCGCTAACTCTAGAACCTGCTTGTTTTATATGTGGGCCTAAGACTTCAATTAAAGCTGCTTGTAGAAGATGGGTTGCTGAGTGATTGCGCTTAGTAAGTTCTCTTTTTTCTTTATCTACTGCAAGAAGGTATTCATGATTTAGAGAAAATACATTTGGGTTCTCGCTTTTACAAATATGAATTGTAAGGTTCTCAATCGGTGATTGAGTATCAACTATTTGGGCCAATACCTCACCAGTTTGTGATAGAATTTGTCCAGTATCACCAACTTGCCCACCTCCTTCTGCATAGAAGGGTGTCTGATCGAAAATAAGTGTTGTAAACTCTGGATTCGTTTGAATATCTATTAACTTAGATTTTGATTTTAAGTTATGATAACCTATGAATTTTGTCTTTCCACTAGATTCTCTCACCTTATAAAAATGTTCTAGATTATCTGACTGGACACTAAATTGTGAAGAAGACTTGGAGTTTTCTTTTTGTTTTTTCATGGCCTGCTCAAAACCTGAAATATCGAGCTTTAAGTTTTTTTCATTTAAAATAGTTTCGGTTAAATCTACAGGAAATCCATAAGTATCATAAAGTTTAAAAGCGACCTCACCTTCAAGAACGTTATTAGGCTTTATCTTTTTTATTTCTTTATGGAGTAATTCAAGTCCAGTTTTTAAGGTTTGACGAAACTTTTCTTCTTCTAGCTTAAGCATTTTTATGGCCAAATCAGCGTTGGCTTTATTTTGTGGGTATTCGTTACCCAACTCTTCAAAGACTATGGGAACAAGTAAGTGAAAGCTTGGCTTTGTCATTCCCAATTCATTGAGATGACGGACGGCCCTTCTGATAATTCTTCGCAGGACATATCCTCTTCCTTCATTACTTGGAATAACGCCATCTGTGATAAGCATCGTGGCAGCTCTTATATGATCACAAACGACACGAATGCTAGTTTGCTCTTTTTGGTTTTGATAAGAGCTATTTGTCATGACTTCAATTTTTTTTATTAATGCTTTAAATCCATCGATGTCGTAATTCCAATAAACACCTTGTAAGCAAGCAGCGAGTCTTTCTAACCCTGCTCCAGTATCAACTGAAGGCTTAGGGAGTTCTCTTCTTGTGATTTGGCCATCTTCATCTTTATACTTTTCATATTGCATGAAAACTAAGTTCCAGATTTCAACATATCTTCCCTCATCGTTTAAAAGACATGAGGAAGTATCAGCTCCATCTGAATATTCCGGACCATGGTCATAAAAAATTTCAGAACAAGGTCCACAAGGGCCAATATCGCCCATTTCCCAAAAATTATCTTTATCTCCCATATAAAATATACGCTCTAGTGGGATACCTTCTTGCTGATGCCAAATCATACGAGCTTCTTCATCAGTTTCATGAACAGTGATATAAAGTTTTTCTTTAGGAATATTGAGCTCTTGTGTCAAAAATTTCCATGAAAATGCTATGGCCTCTTTTTTAAAATAATCACCAAAAGAGAAATTTCCTAACATTTCAAAAAAAGTATGATGTCTTGCAGTAAACCCGACATTTTCTAAGTCATTATGTTTACCTCCGGCCCTAACACATTTTTGAATGGTTACGGCGCGTTTATTTTTAGGATTTGCTTTACCTGTGAAATAATCTTTGAACTGATTCATACCTGCGTTTGCAAATAAAAGAGTGGGATCATTTTGTGGAATTAAAGGAGATGATTCAATCTTTTCATGACCATTTTTTATAAAATATTCAGTAAACTTATTTCTGATTTGATTTGATGAAAGCATTTAGAATTCCTTATATATCTCTATTAATTTAGCATAAATTTATATAACATATTTACTCAAAGATTAAATCTTTTTGATTGGATAGCCAGCCATGCCTCTAAACTTTGATATTCTAATTGCTTCTTATTTCAGGGCCAGTATTTTAGAGAAATGTTTAGTGGCTTTAGTAAATAGTTCCCATCCTTCCCTTGGAAATATAATTGTTTTGACGCACAGTCAAGACGCTAAAACATTACAGTTGCTGGAAACATATACTAAAAAAATACCTCTCGTTATTAGAAAAGTTGACAAATGCCTATCTCCCGGCGCGTCAAGGAATTTACTTATTGAAAGATCTACAGCAGATTTTGTTCACTTCTTGGATGATGATGCCTTTGTTCCTCAGAGATATTATGAGCAGGTGTGGGATTATCTCAAGAAAAATGTTGATATTGATGTCTTGGGTGGTGTTGATATACCAGCACCTGATACAGGTTGGAGGCAAAGTATGTTGGGTGAAATTTTAGCTTCAGACTTTGTTATGGGGGTGACGGCTAAAAGACATAAAAAGTCTGACTCAAGTGAAAATATGAATGCTTCAGAGTTGGAATTAACTTTATGCAATCTTTGGATTCGAGCAAAAATATTAAAAGATGATCAGTATACATTTTCTGAGAAAATCCTAAGATGTGAAGAGAATTTACTTCTCCAACAGATTAAAAAAGATGGATATAAAATTGTGGCACAACCTAAGTTTTTTGTCTTTCACCAAAGAAGGGAGGATCTAGTCGATATAGCCAAAATACAGTTTCGCTCTGGTTTTTATCGGGGTGTGACTTTGTTTTCTTTTTATGAAAAGACCTTTACGATTCCTCTTATAACAGGAATATATATTTTTTCTTTATTATTTGGTAATGATTCCCCATTAACAATATTACTTATAGGGCTTCATCTATTTTTATTTGGAAAAAGTATTGGATTTAACTTATGGAAAAAGTATAAGCCGATACAACTCTTGTATGGGTATCTTGTTGTGGTTGCAATTCATGTTTTTTTCTCAATGGGATTAGTTGTGGGAGTGATAAAGGAAGGGAGTAGGCGATGTTTACGGCCATGGAATTAAATATATATGGACTTGGGGTAAATATTCTTGGGTTAAAAGATTTCCACCAAGAAAATCTAAAAAAAGATTTTTCCTATTTTATTAATTCACAACAAAGTGATGTTAAAAAGAAACTATCAATAAGTGTTCATTATTCTTTATTGGCAAATATCCCTAACAATCTTATTGCAAAAAAACAAAGTCAAAATTCAATTACCTACCAAATTGGTTCAAAGCGATATAATGATTATTATGGCAAAGCAGTCTCAGTAATTGATTATAAAAATGAAAGTGTAGAAATTTATAGTGAAGATGATGGTCTTCTTTACGAGATATTATATCTTGTTGTTCTTTCACGCTCAACAAAATTTATGGACTTAATGGGTCTTCATAAGCTCCATGCAGCGGCTTTTCATATTAAGGAAAAAAACATTGTTGTGATGATGCCTTCAAAGGGAGGTAAAACAAGCTTATTTATGGAGTTTATAAAGGATTCAAAAGTTGGAATAATCTCAGATGATACTCCTGTAGTGGATAAGCATGGTCATATTTTGCCATTCCCATTACGGCTAGGGCATGAAAGAGGGGATGTACTGATGAGTTCTTTTCCCTATCTTAAGCAGGAAGATATCTATACTTTTAAGCGACAATATTATTGCGATAAAAAATTAGTTTCCATTAAAAAATTAAAAAATAAAGTAATCACGAGNAATAAAACGATTTTAATTGTTGGAATAAGGACAACTTTTAATGAACCCAAGTTGAAAAAGATTAATGGGATAAAGATGTTGAAACATCTTTGCGAGCATATGATTATTGGTGTAGGTTTGCCAATGGTGATAGAATATTTTATTCAGAATTCTTTATCTGATCATATTTCAAATATTAAAAATTTTTGCTCAAGGTTAAGAAATGCAATAGCGCTAGCTTGTAGATCGGAGTGTTATGTTTTTTATAGTTCTAGTAATATTTCAAAAAATGCAGATTTAATAAGAAAGACTTTTGATGCAAGATAGACTTCATTTTTATATATACTATTTTTTCAACCTAAGATTCCTTAGGTTGACAGCTTTTTATTATTATTTATTTGCGATCAAGCTCGTGACATTTATCTTATCTTTGAAAAAGGGAGTTCAGAGTATTTATCTTAAAGGGAGCTTTGGGAAGAAACAATTTATTCCTTTTATTAGTGATGTTGATTTTTTTATAGTGAGTGATGATTTAGAAGCTAGGCAGATTGAAAAAATTTTTTTGAAGCTAAATTATTTCTTTCCAATGGTTAAGGACTTCGATCTTCACACAAAAAAAGAAACTAAGTTTTTAGTCGCCTTTGCTGGAGCTAAATTTTTTGATCTTGATCATTGGAACTTGCTCTATGGAGATGAAATAAGTTTTAATTATAGGTATCATCCTAGGAAGTTTTATCTAGATATGATTCATGAAATTTATTTCCAATTTGAATGGCTTTTTTATAATGTAAAAAAAAGAAATAAGAATGATAAATATAGAAGTCGTGTTATTTCTCGCCAATTTTTAAAACTAAATAATATTCTCAGCTATTTAGAAAATCATGATGAAGGTTTTATATACTATCGATCTGAATTTATGTATGAAAACGCATGGGAAGAGATGGACAACGAAAGTATTATTCGATGTTTTAATGAGAGGGTTGAAGAGTCTTCTGTTTTAAACAGTCTCCATGAAATATTGATCTGCGAAAAACCAGCTCATGCGATAGATGAAGTCTTAAGTAGAAATTATTATAAAGAAAACTATTTTGAGGTCAGGACGGGAGACTTTGAACTTTCAGCTGAGAAAACGATTTTTTTAACTAGAAAGAATTTTGAATTGTTTTATTTTGCCGGTGCAATTGATTCATACGTTTTGCTTGAGTGGTGTCAGACAACTGTTGATATTTTTGCAAAGCCTTATGTTGAAAATTTATATGCCTGTCGATTACTGCAAAAAAGAACAAACTATGTTCATGATAAAAGTTATTACTATGAGAATGAGATAAGACTTTGGGAAAATTATGATGCCATTTTTTCCCAAGTTAAAATAGATCAGGATGTTCCTTATAGTTATTTAGGAAAAAAGGTGGTGATTTTAAATTCTCATCTTCCTCTTCACTTAGCTGGTTATAAAAATATATATATGGAGTTTGCTTTGCAAAAGACAGCTTCTTCTCTTTCTAAGTTTGAACATCTTTTTATTGAACTTCACGACTTTAATGAAAAACTTGATTATGAGCTGTCACGTTTGAGAGTTGCGATAAGTTGGTGCTTTGGTGCTCGTCGAATTTTATACATTGATCCGGGGCTTGAAGAAGAGCTTGTTGATATTGAGTTTAATGAGGACTTTTTGTTTTATGAAAATAGGCAAGGTGGAACTTTAGGTATTAATGGTAGTTTTATAAATTGGAATCAGATTAAAAGCTTTGAGGATCGAAATTGGGGATATCGTTCTAAGGATATTTTAAAATATCTTATCTCAAAGCAAGCACCAAATGATATAAAAAAGTATCTTGAAACATATCTAGTTGAGTTGTCAGAGGTCTCTCGTCCTGAGTTTTTGTGTCGGTCTATCTACTTAAATAAAAAATCATCAAATGAACAGCCTTTGAGTTTATTAGTTTTATTACGAAAAACTTTAACTTATGGCCGTCTTGGTATTATTAAGGTCAATCCCAAGTTTGAAAAAGATATAGGTGAAATATTTTATCTTATTAATAATAAAGTTGATCCAGCAGACTATAGAGAAAAAATTAAAAGAATAGGTCAAAAATTAGAGATTCCATCTAAATTTATAAAAAACCTACTAAACCCAAGCTCATTTTGGAATATTGATGGAGCTGTTGAGATTATAAATGAAACTGCAAATAGCATAAGTTGTAAAACTACCTATAAAAATGATTGTGAACTTTCTTTGAAGCGCAGCTTTGCTGTTAATGATAATTATATTATAAAAATGAGTCTTTTTATAGATGACCCTTCTCGAATTAAGTCGATACAGCTTCTGGTAGAAAACTCTAAACTTTCTTCTTCAGAGTCATTGCATTCAAATTGTTTTGAACTGCTCCTTTGGCCAACCCAAAAGAAGATAGATGCTGCAATTGATGTAAATCTCTTAGCTGCATCTTCTTTTCATTGCAAAATAGAGCTTTTAGCGGTGATTTCAAAAGAAAAAGAAGGAAACTTTTTTAGAAAGGTTGGAAAAAAAGACTTTTTAAAAGAAGCTCAGCAGATAAAGAAGCTTTATCGCGGCTTCTATAAAATTCTTTTTTATATGAAAGCAGCTTATAGTGGAAAAATAAATTACAAAATAGATAATCAAATAAGTTCAAGTGGTGATTTTTCTTTTTCATCAGAGTCCATCTGTGCCATATTTCTGTATTGTCCACTTAATGAATCAACAGTCACTTTTGACTTAATTGATCCAACACTCATCGATCATATTGATATTCTTTATTATCCACCAGATTTATTCTAAAATTTTTTGAGCCTGGAAAAGTTTCTGTTGGGAAATAATTGGTGTGCGTAACTCTGAAAAAATGGATATCAAAAATAATTTTTCTTCAGAATATAAACCTTGATGGCGGTTTAAGAAAAATTTCACACCAATACTTGTATCATTTTTTATTTTTTTAACCGCAAAATGGGCGAAGTTTTGTTTGAGGTAAGTGTACTCTTTTGTTTTGAAAGAGCTAATAAGAAGATTGTTGTAGTAGGTTGTATTGTTAAAATCATATTGATGTAGAAGTTTGTGATAGGCCCAAGGAAGGTCGCTCATTTCGTCTTTTTGAGCCTTAAGTTGTGTGAAAGTCTCGAGGGCCATTGTACTTTGATTATAAATATAGTTATCTTGAAACTTTTTAGTCGTGTTTTGATATGTGCTTAAAGTATAAAGATAATTTCCTATTATAAGAAAAAATAATTGATAAAGTAAAAACTTACTCTTTTTAGCTAAAAGTGGAATAAGCCATATTAAAACATAAGCACTTGCTGGATAGAACCAATGATCTGAACTATAAGAATATTTCATATAAGGGATATAAAAAAAACCTGATATGGGAATAAAAAATATTAGGGTTAAAAATGCATATTGGTCAAAGAACTTTATAAGAAGAAAAAGAAAAGCCAGCCCCAATAATGTATTAATATATAACCAAAAACTAGTGAGAGTTTGAAGATTGTTTTCATAGAAAGGCATATATATATTAAAACCTAGAGTTGATGTTATGAGTTTACCGAAATTTTGAAGAGAAATGATATATTTTTTTATAATGGTGTTGAGATCTTGGTAGGGGGTGAAATATGTTTCAGCTCCTTCTGTTGTATCTTTTAGAACATATTTTGGCGCCTTCTGGTCACTATACTTATGGAGTAAATACTCAATAGACTTATTGTCGTCAATTTTGGGTATTGGTTGTAAAGTCGCTTCTTCTGCAGTTGGAGTTTTCAGAAAGTTTATTTCTTGAGCAATATAGGTCATCCCTTTGATATTAATCATGCCATAGAGAAAAGCTAGTAAGAAAGTTGGAAGAATAAGAACCCAATATATTTTAGCGGAACTTTTTTTAAATTTATAAAGAAGAAAAAAGGGAAAACAAATCGCCGTAATTTTACTTAAGAGAGATAAATAAAAACCACAAAATATTTTAAATGCAAACCAAGCATCTTTTTGTTTAGACTTTTCAATGATGTGTAAGATTAAGAGGACAAAAAAGACAGATAATAAGGTTTTTAGTTGAAAAATCCATACCGTTGTTAAAATACTGAGTGGGGAGAAAAGAAAGAGAAAACTTATTATTCTATGAAATTTTTGGATGACTCTATTGTTATTTTTTTTTAATAACAGGTATAAGAGAGTGAAGTTGATAAAGTGAATAATTAAATTAAAGAGCCGATAACTAAAATAATCCTCTCCAAAAAAATTTAAAAAATTCCACAGTACAAAATATGTTAACCCCCAACTTTTAAAATATTGACTAAAAGGGTTAAGAAACTGAAAAGGGTTTTTTACATTTTCAAGGAGTGAATAGTTAAAGATATGATGAAAATCGTCACTAAAAGGCTGAACATTTAAAATTTTTATATTTAGAACAAAATATAGTATAAAACTAAGGGGAAAGAAGTATTTACGTATTAGGTTCTGTAAATTGGTTAAAAACATAAAAATATTTTATAGCTATTTGAATAAAAAGACCAAAGGCCTTTGGTGGCTTTTTTTAATTCTTCCCTTGCATTTTTATTTGGTTACTCATGTTAGGAATGAGGGAAAAGAATTAGAATCTAAGCTCAATATCCACAGAACACATTATGCTCTTACTGCTCTTGTTTCTAAGAATTTGATGAATGAATGTAATGCTTTTAGTTCTACTTTTTTAGATAAACAATTAGCGGCTCAAGTTAAAGATTCACCCCACCTTAATTTTTATTTAACGAGGCAGCTAAAAAAGAGCTTAGGGGATTTACGTTTTTATCATATCTTTTTTAAAACTTACTCAGAGTCTTCTAAAGAGCTTTTTGTAGAAAGTACAGGCTATCTTATAGAGAACACTGAAAGTTTTCGTTGTTTTGGACTTATTTAGTCAGTTTTCTTTGAAATATGGCAAATGATTGAGGCATATTTTTTCTGCATGAATTTTGTAAGTATCTAATTTTTCTTGTTTTTATGAATTTATCAAGCATTGTTAGGAGTATTTTTTACTTCAAGGTATAATAAAATTAGGTACTTAATTTAAGGACATTTTTGATGCTTAAAAAGATTCTCAAATCCCAAAGCGGTTTATCTTTAGTTGAGGTTATGGTTGCGGCTTCTATTTCGATTATTGTCGCAGTTGGGGTTATGAAAATTACTGAAAATGCTACAAAGTCTGTAACAAAAATGAATGCGGATCTTAATATTGTTGCGTTTAGAGATACCATCAAAAAAAGGATGAATGGCCCTGCGAGGTGCCTTAATACAACAATTGACTCAGCTGACACAACAACGCTTTTAGGCCTTGATATTACAAACGATGTTACTAATATTGAAAAATTTCACACTCATACCAATCCTGATAGTAACAAGCCTGAGTTCTACAATGATGACGCTTCAGCAATAGTTATGGCCCCTGAATGGAAGGTCACTGCTGCCAAAATTGAAGCCTTTAATAATGCTGGTACTGGTTCCGTTGTAGGTTCTTGTGATATTGTAATTGACCTTGAGCGCATAAATAGCTTGGATGGCTCTGGTAGTCGTACAGGAAAAACAATTGGGAGGTCAGAGCAAACTATTCGTATTCCGATGACTTGTCAGGTTGATGGTTCCAACTTAATTACAAGTTGTTCTGCTATTATTGATGCAGATGAAGAGGGTTATTGGAATGCTCAGTCTGATGCGTTGGGTGAACATATTTTATTTAATGGATTAAGTGGAGGAAATCCTCGAGCTAAGATTGGTTCGGGAGGGAACTTTGCAGCTGTTCAAAATTCAAGCTTAATTTTAGATCCTTTAGCAGCTCAAGGTGATGGTGGTGCGCCGGTTAAGATGCATGCTTTAGCAATTCCTTCAGATGCCTCATTAACTTTTGGAGATAGTAAAGAAACTAGGCTTTGGCATGGATCAGGTGTTGTTTTAAATCTTGATGGAGGCTTAGATGCTACTGATGATATTAATTCGGGACAAAACATCACAGCCGCACAAAATATTACTGCAACCGCGGGAGATGTTTCAGCCGGTAATGATGTAATTGCCGGAAATGATATGACTGCAGCTCAAAATATTACTGCGACGAATGGTAATATTACGGCTTCAAGTGGTAATATTATTGCTGCTACAGGAAATGTTGAGGCAGCTAACACAATTCAGAACCAAGCAGGTGGTTGGATTTTTTCTCCAACTGGAATCAGTTCTGCCAACAATCTTTATGCAGGTCAAGATGTCGTTGCTGCTCGCGACGTAAATGCTGGAAGAAATGTAAATGCAGGAGATAGTGTTAATGCTACAACAGTAAATGCGACTACGATCAATGCAAGTCAAGCGAATGTCCCCATTGTTAACGGTGTTTCAGTTATTCCCTCTGATGAGCGATACAAAAAAGAAATTTCAGATATTGATAATGCACTTGAGCAAGTTATGGAGCTTAGAGGAACAACATATTTTATGCGAATAGAGGAGTTTCCTGATAAGCATTTTCCAAGCCAACGTCAATATGGTGTCATTGCCCAAGAACTAGAGAAGGTCTTTCCAAATCTTGTTTATACTGACCCTATTTCAGGATATAAATCAGTTCAATATGCTAATATGGTGGCCATTTTAATAGAGGCAATCAAAGAGCACCGACAAGAAACACTTGAGAATAAAAAAATGGCGCAAATCATGCGAGAAGGGCTTCAAGAAAAAAATCAAGAGCAAGATCGCAGAATCTCGGCCTTAGAAAAAGAAAATAAAGAGCTAAAAGGCCAGGTTGAAGACCTTAAAAAACAAGTTGAGAAGCTTTATTTGTTGTATCAAAAAGAAAAATAAGCGTTTCAGTATCAATTAATAAATTCATTTAGAGCTGTGTTAATTTCAGAATAATTATAACCTTTAGTAGCTAAAAATGAGCATAGTTTATTTCTTAGTTTCTGTTTTGGAATAAACTCTGTTGGTATTTCTTTATAGCGTAATTTTTTCTCGATAAGATAGTATAGTTGTTTGTTGTGGCCTAGGTTTTGCTCGTCTCGAATTTGATCTATTGTCTGGTCATCGGCATTTAGGTGTTCTTGCATTAGTTTTTGCTTAATATAGGAATTAGCATATCCTTTAACGAGAAATTGTTTGATTCGAATTCTAGTAAATTCTTCTTCTCTAAGGTAATTATAGTCGAGTAATTTTTGAATTGTTTTTTCAATAATATCTTCTGAGAATTTTCTCTCCTGCAATTTTTTTTTCATTTTATAAATAGAGTAATCGCGTAGAGACAAAATTCTAATAGCATAATCAAAAGCTTTTTTCGCATGGGGATCTTTAGCGTTATCTTGATTATGATCTAAATCTTTTTGTGTATGTTTGATCTCTTCGTAAGTTTCAAACATATTTTGTATTTTTTTAGAATTATGCATAAAAAATAAAGGGAGCAATCGCTCCCTTAGTGTGTGTTGGTGTAAAACTCTTATTGAAGCTTTTTAGCTTTCTTTGTTGTTTTCTTTTTAGGTGTCTCTTCTTCTAGAATTTCACCTGTTTCCATATTGATTGCAGGATCATCACCTTCAGCCAAACCATGCTTAACAAGGACTTTATGTCTGACTTCATCCATGATATCTGGATTTTCAATCATAAATCTTTTTGCATTTTCTCGTCCTTGACCGATTTTAGTATTATTGTAGGAGTACCAAGCTCCAGCCTTTTCAATAATTTTTTCAGCAACTGCAAGATCTATTAAGTCACCTTCTTTTGAAATACCGGTACCATACATGATATCAAATTCAATTTGCTTAAATGGAGGTGCAACTTTATTTTTAACAACCTTTATTCTTGTACGGTTACCAGTTACATTTTCGCCTTCTTTGATGGCCCCAATTCTTCTGATATCCATTCTTACTGATGAATAAAATTTAAGTGCATTTCCACCAGTTGTTGTTTCTGGGTTTCCAAACATAACTCCAATTTTCATTCTTAATTGATTAATAAAAATGACGGTACAATTAGATCTTGAAATTGATCCAGTTAATTTTCTTAAAGCTTGTGACATAAGTCGTGCTTGAAGACCCATATGTGAATCTCCCATATCGCCTTCTAGTTCGGCCCTAGGTGTTAAGGCTGCAACAGAGTCAACAATAAGGAGATCAACAGCTCCAGATCGAACAAGCATATCAGTTATTTCTAAAGCCTGTTCACCTGAGTCTGGTTGAGAAATAAGTGTATTGGGAATATCTACTCCTAACTTTGAGGCATAAGTTGTATCTAAAGCGTGTTCAGCATCAACAAAAGCTACAGTTCCCCCAGCTTTTTGACACTCAGCTGCAATATGGAGAGTAAGAGTAGTTTTTCCTGATGACTCCGGTCCATATATTTCGATGATTCTTCCTTGAGGAATTCCACCAATTCCTAAGGCCAGATCAATACCTAATGATCCTGTTGAAATAGAAGGAACTTTTTGTTTTTGGTCAGTTCCTAATTTCATAATTGCGCCTTTTCCAAATTGTTTTTCAATTCCAGATAGCGCTAAATCTAAAGCTTTTTTCTTGTTTTCATCCGACATTTGAGTTGTTGCCATTCTTTCTCTCCTAAAATTATCTGATTGCTTAAAGTTAACATTAACTTTTCTATTCGCCAAGCAAATTACGGAAAAATTACGGATTTTTTAACTGTCTGAAATTGTTTGGTATTAGTTGATAAGTAAGAAATTTTTTATAACCCATACTGTTATTCCGGCATAGAGTGCACTTATGACATCATCTAGATTGGTTCCGATACCATTTTTGATTTTTTTATCACACCAATTGGCGGGAAAAATTTTAACGATATCAAAAAATCTAAAGAAAATGAAAACGAGAAGAAGTGTCGTGATATCTATTGCTGGAAAGACAAATAACCAGGTTATTATCATCCCTATGACTTCATCAATGACAATCCAGCCGGGATCAAATTGATTTTCTTTTTTTTNAATAAAATCCGTCACAAAACATGCAATTAAAAATAATAAAGTCGTCATAAAAATAACTGTATTTTGTGTGAATTGTAATTGGGCCAAAACGATGAGGAGAGGAATTGTAGCTAAGCTCCCAAAAGTTCCAGGGGCCTTAGGGATAAAACCAATACCAAAAAAGCTTAAAAAGCTTAAGGAAATGACTCTGGATGGACTAAATCTTTGATATTTCATCATTAATAGGTTAACTTTCAATTTCTTAAATGAGAAGGAAAATAAATATTGATGAGACGGGCAGAGTTTTACGATAGTTTTAATTTTAATTGGGAAACACTTGATATTATGGCCAGTGGAACTTCCTCTTTAGATGCTAAAAACTATCTATCGAATTTTAAAACACGAGAAGAGGCTTTAAACTTTTTGGAAGGTTATGGTTATAACTTAGATGATCCTATTCAAAATGCCGAAATGTTTGGAAACTTTCAAGAGGCTATTCAGTTTATAAAAAAATATTTTTTAAAGGAAGGAAACCCAGATGGACTTGATTTAACTGTTCCTAATGTTTTTTATTCTATAACTGATGTTGCTGAATTATTGCTAATTGCAACAGGCAATTCAGAAAATGAAATTACTGTTGAAGACTCGTATTGGGCCAGTATTTTATTAAAAGTAATGCATACGATTTTGCATTTGGATAAAGATCTTAGATATCGTTATTTTTCTACAATCCAGACTCAAATCTTTGATCGTTTTTATAAGTATTTGGTAAGAGAAGGTGATGATTTGTTTTTAGAAACGGAGGATAAGAAGGTAAGAATTCCTCTCGTTGACTTTGAAACAAAATCTAAAAAGACGAGAGAAAGTATTATCATTAAGTTATTACATAAAAAAGAAAATGTTGCAGAAGAACTTTTTGATCGAATTGGTATTCGCTTTATCACTTTTAAAAAGGTTGACTGTCTACGAGTGTTAAAGATTTTAGATCAAAATTATACAATCACTGTGAACAATATTAAACCATCGCGCTCACAAAACTCTTTAATTGATCTCGAATGTTTTAAAAAGGATTATTTGAAAATTGTTAAAGAGAGTATGAAAGGACAACTTTCAGAAGAAGATTTTGA
>PAKC01000005.1 GCA_002706205.1 Halobacteriovoraceae bacterium | reverse complement strand
GGCGAAGCTTGTCCTGAGTGTCAATCTTTTACAATGTTACGTAATGGAAGTTGCATGAAATGTGATACATGTGGTGCGACCACCGGTTGTAGTTAATTAAAAAAATCTTTTCGGCCAACATGACTATCCCTGCACACACACAAAGCGATGGAATTTTTATGTATGGTTATCCTGCCTATAATCTTACGCCCCGATTGGGGCGTATAAAATTAATACTTGAGTGGTTTGCGTCTCTTTAAAACTTCTTACATTCACCCAATATTCTTAACTAATTCTTTTCAATTGCTTTTTAAAACAGGTATTATTTTTTGTGTTTAGCTCATAAGAAACACAGGTATTCCTGTTCTTAATATGGAGGTTGAGGGATGAGTTTGATTGATCAATTCCACGCTGGTGGATTCTTTATGTATTTTATTTTGTTATTTGGATTGTTAACGCTTGGCTTTATTGTGGAGAGATCAATTGTTCTCTACCTTAAATATAAAGATGTTCCAACAGATTTTCGTCGAAACTTATTAGCTTTTATTTCATCTGGAGACTTTCAAGGGGCGAAGACTTATGTAGAAAATACAGCAAGTCATACATCAATTGGGAAAGTTGCTTTAACGGGTATTAAGCTAAGAATGAGTGGTTCAGGAGATGAGGCTTTACAGGCCAGAATGGATGAACAATTAACAAGAGAAATTTCTTATTATGACAAAAGAACAGGTTTTCTCTCTATGTTTGGAAATGTAGCGACTTTATTTGGTTTATTAGGGACTGTTACAGGTCTTATTAGTTCATTTGCAGGTGTCGCTTCGGCTTCACCAGTAGAAAGGGCAAATTTACTTTCTCAAGGGATATCTGAAGCTCTAAACTCTACAGCATTTGGGTTGATTGCGGCTATTCCAGCCTTAGTGGCTTTTGCTATATTTCAAAACAAAACTGAGCAAATTGTAACTAAGGTTACTGAGTCTGTCAGTGAGTTGTATCACGACCTTTTGTTTTATACTGAAAATGATGCAGATAATACTAAGGCTGAGGAGATCATCCCTCAGGCGAATAATGTTTCTGAAGTCAGTACAAGTAGAAACTAAAATTTATTTCAGGATGAAATATGAAGAATAAAATTGGACTAGGAAAGAAGAAAGAATTAAATGCAGATTTAAACTTAACGCCTTTTATCGATCTTCTCTCAACTTGTGTTTGCTTTTTGTTGATAACAGCAGTTTGGATTGAAATTGGTGCTGTAGAGATTAAGCAAACGAAGGGCACTGAGGCTGCAGCATCGAAGAAAATTAGTTATGACTTAGATGTTGTCTATAAAGGGCCAACTCAAGCAAGTTTAAATTTAAAACGTAATGGGAAAAGAGTTCGTTCTTTAGCTGTTAAATCGGAAAGTGAAACGAGTTTTCAAGTTGAGCTGCAAAAGCTTATTGAAACTAAAATTCTTTTTTATAAGAATAAGGCGATTGAGATTGCAACAGCAACTGTGACACCGAGATCCAGTGTCGACTATGGAAACTTAGTTCAAACTTTAGACACACTGAGAAAGAATAATATCATTAATATTGGTGTTCTTTCGGCCAGTGGAAGGTAAGAAAGATGAGATTAAATAATACATTGGTTGGAGCAGATGCTTTTGAAAAACATTTAATCAATCGTAAAAGAAAAAAATCTTGGGGAAAAAAAGCAGCAGTTTATGCTCTTATGTTAACCTCAATGGTTGATATGTTTAGTATGTTGGTTGTTTTTTTACTGCAAACATTTTCAACTTCGCCTGAAATTTTAATTAATAAGGGCGTTAATCTTCCAGATTCTTTGACAGCAGCTCAGGTAATTGAGGCTCCAGTTTTGGCCATTGCAAAAGATGGTAATTTATACCTTGATCAAAAATTAGTGGGTGAAGTCAAAAACGTAGTTAAGTCCCCTGAGTCCCTTATGAAGAAGTTAAATGATATAAAAGCTTCGTGGGCAAAATCTCATGCGGGAACTCCATTTCCGGGTGAAATTAATTTACAAGCAGATAAGGAAACCCCTAGTACTGTTGTTTCACAGGTTATGGGAATTTTAACGACTGGCGACTTTCAAGCCATTCAGTTAGCGGTTATAGGATTGAGATAATGAAAAAGCTGATTTTTTTAGTTATTTCTATCGGAATGTTTTTAAGTATCGCTGTAAAGGCCGATGAGTATCTTATTGAAGAGATGGAGTCACTTAAAAGTTCTTTGGATACTTCTGATCCCGACAGAACGATTTTAAGTTTGAGATTGGCCGATTTATATTTTGATGTTTCGATACAAGAAGCTCAAGGAGAGCAGGTCATTGAGCAAAGGCAAAAAGCCTATGAGCTTTATTTAAGTGTACTTCAGGGAAAAGATGGTTTACAAAAACCTTCTGGCGTCCAAGCGATTAATATTAAGTATCAACTTGCCCGTGTGTTAGGAAAATTAAGTCGGTTTGATGAGGCCCAAAAATATTATTTGGATGTGTTTGAGTCTAAGTACGCTGATAAAAAACTAAAAAGAGAGTCGGCCCTTGCCTTAGCAGAGTACTATGAAGAAAAAGTTCATTTTGAAATGGCCGATAAGTATTATTTAGCTGGAATTAGTTTATGTCATACAGTCTCAACTTGTAATTATGTTCATTATAAACGTGCTTGGTTACATTATAAAGAAGTTAAGTTAGAGTCGGCCATTGAAGAGCTAAAATTATCGTTGTTTGAAAAAGATGGAAGTGTTCGAGATAAAGTCATTAATGATCTCCTTTTGTTTTTTTCGGCACGAATGACTGATGGGAAAAAAGAGTTAAGTTTTATTAATCAGTTGGAAAAGAAAACTGGCCGTAAGGGTCTTGTTCGCCAACTGGTTGAAGCTTTTTATGCAGCAGGAAATCGTTTAGCTGGAAGTACAGTTTTAGTTGAGTTAAATAAAAAGAATCCTGACCCATTTTATGAAATGCGTTTACTTGAAGAATTTTACGGATTTAGAGATATTGCTCTTGTAAAAAAATATTTGTCTTCATTGGAAAAACGCTCAGCGAATGATTTGCCTCAAGACATTGAAGAAGCAAAAGAATTTAAGGCCATGCTTAAACGTGTCATTGTTCAGTTCGACTCAGAAATTGAAACGAATAAAGCTTATGAAGATATTTTAAAGCGTTCTATTGAGACATATTTAACGTTTTATCCTAACGATGAAATGCGAAGAAAGATGCAGCAAGGTTGGCTTAAAGTCGAAAAGTCAGCTGAAAGAAAAATACATTTTTTGGGAAGTTGGATTCAAGAAGATCTTAAGCTTAAATTAAAGCCACAAGAGATCAGAAAACTTCGTCAGACGAGACTTGCTTTAGCTCAAAAATTAGAGAAATCAGATATCATCATTGCTGAGGCAAAAGAAATTGAAAAGATTTTAAAGGGCAGCGTAGAGGCTAGAGAATTTAGATATGTTCTTGCTTATGAATACTATAAAAGAAAAGAATATCATAAGGCACTTCCTTTGTTTAACTCACTGAGCTCTCTCAGCCTGGCAGAAGTTGATGACTGGATGATTAAGTCACAAAACTTGATTCTTGATATTTATAATCTTCAAAAAAATTACACGGCTTTGGTCGATCAAGCAGACCTTTGGCTTCAGTCAGATAAACTTGCTAGTGGCAAGAATATTAAACAACATTTGAGCGAAATGAAGCTTGTAAGAAAACAAGCTTATTTTGAAAAAATTACTTTGATGGGAGAAAGCCAACAAGCGTTAGAGAGCTTTTTTGATCTTTGTTTTAAGAAGATCTATGAAAAAAAATCATGTAAAAATGCTAAGGTCCTTGCGGTAAAATTAGAAGATCAGCAAAAGCTAGTGAAACTCCTTGAAAAGTCAGCTGATGAGGAAGCTTTGATGGTTGAATATGAGTTGATGGGAGAGTTTTCTAAATCTGCTCGATTACAAGAAAAGTTTTTGTTAACTCGAAATGCTCAAATCCCTGTTTATCTTAAAATTGCCTTAATGTATGAAATAGATCAAGATTTTAAACAAAGGGATAGAATTCTTAAAAAACTAGTAACAAAAATCCGTAGGGATAAAAAACTTGATGAAAAATATGAAGCGATTGTTTATAAAACATTAGAAGAAGCTAATCTTTTAACTGAAAGAAGTCTTTTACTTCCCTGGAAGCCTGAAAGAAAGATTGCTCTTGCAGCAAGGTTAAGCGTACAAAAGCCAACAAAGTTAACACGATCATTTATTTCTAAGCAGAAGGAACATAGTGGTTCTGCTTGGGCCAAGATGGTTCTGGAAAAAGTTGAAAAACTTTATCGTTATCAGAAAAAAACTAAGTTCTATGGTCGATATAGTAAAACTTTATTTAAACGCAGAAATAAAAGGTTGGAGCGGTTTGTTTCTGTGGCCAAGTCGTATCTTGATGGAGCTGACTTTCAAACACGACTTTATTTATTAGATATGCTTAAAAAGGCTTATGGACAAATATCTCAAGAAGTATTGGCCACACCTTTACCTGAAGGTTTAACTGAAGAAATTCTAAGTCAGGTTAAAAATAATCTTCAACAAATGGCAGCACCTTATCAGAAAGTTCAAGAGGATTATAATCGGCTGCTTAATGAACAGCTGGCCCTGGCCGAAGCAGAAAAGAAAGAGATATACCAGAAGCAGCTAAGGGGAACACTTGAAAATTATGCAAGTTTTGTTGAGGATGACAAAGTCAATATCAGTTTAAGTAGCTCTTTGGATTTCTCTGAAGTTGAGTCTCAAAAAAAGCTTTTAAAAATAAAACCTGATAACTTAGAGAGTTTAGAGAAGCTTGAAGCTCACTTTAAAGCGCAAGAAAACTTGCGAATTGCTTCTTATTTTACAGGACGTATTAAAAACTCAAAGGAAGATCAATGATGAGGCAAATTTTACTTTTAACAATGTTTATCTTTTTTAGCCTTGATGGCGTTGCTTATGGCCAAGAAATTAAAAAAAATGTTCGTTACAAGTCAGGTAAGAGAATAAACTTTGAATCCTTGTTAATTGAAGGGGAGAAGAAAAAAGCAGATTATTCTGTCGTGACTGGAAATCTTGGTGAAAGTGATTTTGGTCTTTTAAAACTAAGAGAGAACTTTGTTGATAATATGAGCAATGATGCAATGGAGGAAATTCAATGATAGCTGTAGAGACAATTGATGGAGAGTTGATCAAGGTTTTCTCTCAAAATGACTCTTTAAGAATTGGACTCCATAAGCTTTTTGGTTTTATTACGGAACAAAAAGCACTTTCAAGATTGGCGGTTCGAAAACGTCAAGGTCATGAGTTTGATACCCATGAGTGGTATTGCCAATTAGACCTTAAAGTTATTGGTGAGAAATTAGAAATAAAAAATATGCATGATTGTCAGGTTGAGAATATTGCTTCTGGCCGTTGGAAACTTATTTCAAAACAAGGTGAGTTTTATATCTCTCAGACGAGCCAAGGGCAGTTTGGTGATTATCTTATTGAAGAAAAAGATGAAAACTCTTGGTTAAGTAAATCTACTGAGTGGATCATGTTGGGAATTTTTCTTTTAATTCCTATTTTGTATTTTTCATCTCATGAGCAAGTCGAAGCACCGGTGGAAGAAAAGAAAGAAATTAAGCCCGTTTCGGTTCAAGTGGTGCAACAAGTTAAAGCCGTTAATATTTCTTCTAAGAAGCCTAGTATTAAAGTTAAGCCTCTGAATAAGGCGCAAAAAGCTAAACGAGCGGTTGAGAGAAATTTAGGCTTTTTGGGCTTAGTTGGCTCTAAGGACTTGAAGAAAGCAGTTGGAGGAGTTCCACAGAAATTGAAAAAAGCTACTGCAGGTGCTGGTAAGGGCGGTGATGCAGGATCTGGTGGAGAAGTTTTAACAGGTCTTGGGAAAGGATTGAAAAAAACAACAGTTGGAAATACCGGAGTTGCAGGACTTGGAGGTGTTGGGACTAAAGGTGCCGGTGGTGGTGCTGGAGGTTATGGTAATACTATGGTTGCAAGTGGAGAGGGCAAAGGAGTTTCTGCTATCTCTGTTGCGAGTAACGATATGGTTTTGGATGGTGGTTTAAGTCGCTATGCAGTTAATGCTACTATCGCAAAGTACCTAAGCCAGGTTCGTCGCTGCTATGAAAACCAGCTAAATAAAAATCCTGGATTAGAAGGATTGGTGACTGTGAATTTTCAAATTAATGGGTCTGGAAGGTTAGACTTTTCAAAGATTAAAAATTCAACACTAAATAACTCTAAAGTTGAGTCATGTATTACAACAAAAATGATGACATGGAAATTTCCTAAGCCTAAGGGGGGAGTAAAAGTTAATATTGACTACCCATTTATGCTTAGACCTGTTGGGAAATAATAATGGAGCATAAAAATATGAAATGGATTTATTTATTTATTATTACTCTTTTGGTTGCAGGCTGTGAGAATAATCCTTATCCGAGCGATGGTGGGTTAAGAGTAGAGCCAAGAAAGCCAGATGAAAATATTCCTCCTGCTCTTTCGATGATTGTAGCTGATAATTATAATTATACTGAAGGGGTCAAAAAGGACTTTAGAATAAAAGTCGATGTTNCCGCTCCAGGAGTTCCAGATGTTAAAATTGAAGGACTACCGGCAGGAGCAAGTTTTGATCCAAAAACCTTTGTTGTTTCTTGGATTCCAGGAATGTTTGATGGGAATAAACCAGATGATCCAACTATTAAGAGTCGTGTTTATCCTATCACTATTTGGTTAAGAAGTTCTTTAGATGAGAAAGAGGCGATTAAAGAGACTGTTAATTTAACTGTCTATGATTCGCCTTTGGATTTAGATATTAGTGGGAATTTAGTCTTTTCTATCCGTGAAGGCAAGCAAGCAAGTTATGACTTTGAAATTTCTAATCTCGACTATCCTCAAGGTCCTTATGCCGTGTCGATTGAGGGAATGCCTGGGAATACAAAAATTAGAAAAATTACTGAAAATAAGTATGCTTTAGATTTAAAAGTTGATCATCACCATGTGAAGTTAAATAAAACAAGTGGTTGCTCTGCATGGGGAGAGGATTGCGTTGAGTACACTGGAAAAATTATTGTTTTTAATCCGGCTAATCATCAAGCAGAAAAAACTGTTAAGGTTCGTGTTTTAGATGAACGTTTATCAACTAAATTAGTTGCCAATGATGTTGTAGAGCAAGGCCTTGATAGTACTTTTCAGGTTTCAGCATACGATTTAAATGGGNAAGTTCCCCCTTTGATCAAGTTAATCAGTGCTGAGCCAGAATATGGTGAGTTTAGTACTGTCATAACTAAAAATGAAGAGGCGAAGTCTTCAGTTCTTAATGTCCGCTGGAAAGATATCCCTCCCAGTTATAATGGCAAAACACATCATTTTAAATTTGAGGCCTGTAGCTTAAGCTCAAAAAGGACTTATAATAACTGTAGTCAGAAAAGTGTTAAAGTTAAGATTAAAGTAAAGCAAAGAAGTGCTCCAATTATTAATCGTGATGAATGGAAAGTGGGCAATATTGAATATCTTAATTATGATGAGAGACGAGTTTATAGGATAGGAGTCGTCGATGGAGATTTCTTTGGAGAAAAAGTTCGTAATGTGGTGGTAAAGCCTAAAGAGATGAGAAAGTTTGTAACTTGGAGTCTTGGAAAACTTTATGTCCAGTTTGATCAACCAGGTATTCATCAATTTTCTTTAGTCGCGACCTCTGAGTATAATATGTCTAGTGCTGAAAGCTTTGTCGTGGAGGTTTTTGAGCCAACTCGTAGTCGTACAGTATACTTCACTGATTCAACACGAGATGCAGAGGTGAAGTTTTTCAAACAAGTTATGGAAAATGTTGAGCTTATGAATCCTGTGCTTCAGCCACTAAATAAAAGAAATCTTGCTGGAAGAGAAAATTTAGTTTTAGGAACGGGTATTCTGCTTGATCCACAAATGAAAGATAATATTGAATTGGCCATGGGGCGAATTGAAAATGTCGTTGTTGCTTCTCCTTTGATTGAAAATATGCCGACGAGTTTCTTGGATGAATTACAAAGAGATTTTCACATCTCAATTTTAGGGCGATACTCAGAACTGCCTGATACAAAACCTTTAAAAGAAATGAGTTTTATAGCAAGAGAAGATTTTGAACAAGCTAAAGATTCTGTTGGTTTAAAGCAAATGACGACTCCTGAATCTGGTGACCCTCTTATTTTTTCTGTGGGTGTTGATAGGGTAAATTGCGAAGATGTCTTAGACTTAACGGATGCTAAACAAGAAGATAGATTAAAAATAGGGATCATTTGTAATCGTCCTCAAGCTGGACGCTATGCTATCTTGGGAACTGAGTTTGCTGATTTACTGACCAGTAAACGAGATGAAAAAATAGCACCACAATGGCTAAGGCGAATGCTGGAAACAAAATTAAGTAATAAAGAGGAAGAAAAATGAAAATAAATAAACTTGCATTGTTTTTTGGTGTTACACTTTGTCAGCCTCTTATGGGGGCAACGAGTCTCGATAAGAAACTTGAGTCATTAAATATACCGTCAGATAAAGTCACACCTCTTATTAGTGAAGAAAGTCTTTACAGTGTTAACAAAAGATATTCAAGTTTGAATAAAAGAGTTGAGCTTTCTTTTTCTGGAGCAAATAACTTTACAGCAGATAGCCATTTAGAAACTAAGCAAATTTCTGGAGCTCTAAGATGGCATTATAATGCTAATTGGTCATTTGGCTTGCGTTATTCAGAATATCAAAATGAATTGAGTGGAGCTGGAGAAAAGCTTTTTGATGAAGAAAAAATCTTACCGGATACAGATTATGCTATTAAATCCACTGAAGGTTTTGTTAATTTTAATACTGTGTATGGCAAAATTCGTTTAACTCAAAGTACTATTGTGTATTTTGATCATTTTGTTGCCTTGGGCTATGGAAATGTCTCCTTAGGCAATGGAGAAGCTCAAATGTATACCGCTGATACAGGATTCTCATTTTGGCTAGGGAAAAAAATGAGTTTAAGAACTGGCCTGAAAAATGAGTTCTATCAGCAACAAAAAATTAATGGTCCGGAAAATGTTCATAATGCCATGGGGTATCTAGAGTTTGGTTACTTATTTGGAGGCACTAAAATATGATTAAAAACCTAAGCTCCTTTCTTCTGTGTAGCTTTGTACTGACATGTGCCAGTGCCCAAGAGACAGGTGTTGATTTATTATTAAAAGGCCAAACTCAAGAAGACCAGAAAGTAAAACTTGTAAAAACAGTGAAAAAACTTGAGCTTGATGATACTTTTTTGGTTCAGGCGTATGGGAGCATGCGCTCTATAAGAAATTATCCAGCGAAGTTTGATAAAGTGTTTGAGAGTTTTTTTGACAAAAAATATTCTCAAACGCTAGTTTATTTAAATCGTTTTACATCGAAAAACTCGAGATTAAAGTCTTTGTTGGCTGCTTTAAAACTTTATAGTTATTATAAGCTGGATTTAAAACAAAGTTTTGTTCATTTGTGGATTGAGCAAAGTGCACAAAACAATTTTTTAAACTCTGAGCTGGGTGTTGCTTTAGATCAAATTGTTGGACCAAAGGCTTCACAATGGTTAATTGATGGTGGAGTCTATTTAGATAAGAATTATCGAAGTTTGTTAAATCTTTTTGCTCACCATGAATCTGTCTTTAATAGTTCTTTACAAGCCTATGCCCATTTAAGAAGTGGTCAAGAAGCCCTAAAATGGGTTGGAAAACTTGCTGAAGGTGATGAGCTTCGGTATTTACTTGGACAGACATTATTAGTGAGTTATGCTAGCAAAAATGAATTGGCCAAGGCAGGAAAAGTTGTTAAAGAAGTTATCGAGCCTTATTTACAAGGTAAAGATGACTTAGAAAAAATCACTGATTATTATTTAACTTTGGCAAGACTGCTCTATCAAGCTGGAGCTTATAGTGCCTCAGAACGTTATTATTATTTAATCCCAGATGAATCAAGAAATTTTCTTCAGGCACGGGTTGAAGCTTTATGGATTTCGATGAGGAAAAATGACTATGAAACACTTTTGGGCGAATTGAAGTCATTGGAGCTGGAAGCATTTAAACATCATTATCACCCCGATTTTTACTTAGTCAGTGCGATGGCCAACTTGCAGTTATGTCAATTTTCTAAAGTCCAAACAGTCTTTAATCATTTTATTGAAGCGAGTAAGGTTGAGTCATCAAAAATTTCCCAAGCTATGAACTCGGATAAATTGACATTAAAAGAAGAAGATTTTTTTACTCGCTTGTGGAGAAACTCTTTAAAGGCAAGAAAGAGTGAATTAGAAAAACTCTCACAACTTAAATTAAAAAATGAAAGTAATATTATCCAAGCAAGTTTGAAGTCAGTTGAAAAACAGTTAATTTTTGAAAAGAAACGTCAATGGGGGAACTCAGAAAAGTTGATTACATCAACTTTAAGAAAAATGCGTTTTGTAAAAGTTGAATTTTTATCACGGATGCGAAGGCTTAAAAAGATGTTGGCCAAATCAGATCAGAAAATAAAGAAGGTTGATACCGTCGCTAGGGTATCTTCTTCTATTGAAAAAACAGATTCATTATTCTTTCCACAAGATGGAATTTTGTTTGGAGATGAGGTTTTTCACTTAAGCTCACTTCAAAAAAGCTTATGTATAGAAGGAAAAGAGAAATGAAAAAAATTTTAGCTATATTCTTTTGTTGTCAATTTTTATTTTCTTGTAATAAAGCTGATGACTATGTCTATTATGATAATCCACCTAGACAAGAAAGAACTGATATTACTCGAAGTATTCGAAATATTTTTCAAGATGCCAAAATTGATATTGTTTTCATAATTGATAACTCTGGTTCCATGCACGATATACAGCAAAATATTGTGAATAATGCAGCTTTATTTATGCAAAACTTTATTAAGAATAATTTTATGAAGTGGAGAATGGGTGTTATTTCTACAGATAAGTCTGAAAGTCCTTATTTAGGCTTTAATTTCCCTTTTGATAATAATACCGCAAACCCCGTAAGTATTTTCCAATCAGCAGTTTCGAGTTTGGGAACAAATGGCTCTCCATCTGAGCATGTTTTCTATAATCTTTTGCGAACGATGCAAGATCCTATTTTAAAAAGTTTCTATCGCCCTAGTGCTCATTTAGCGGTTATAATGGTTACAGACGAGGAGGAGCAAAGTCTTAAAGATTTTGGGGCGCAATATGAAGCGATGACATTTTTGAACGCAGTTAGCTCATTTAAAGATAGTGGAAAAATTTTACGTTTTTATGGGGCGTTTAATTTTCCAGACTTAACGGACTGTTCAGCTTTTGGGAATGAATATTATGCCGGTTCACCTTTTGAAAAAGTGATTAATCATACAAGTGGAATTCATATGTCAGCCTGTACAGCGGACTTTGGAAAAAGACTGGCTGAGATTGGTAAGGATATTATTTCTATTATTGATTCACCTAGTATTAATTTAAATACGAGGCCAAAGGTGGAAACGATTGAAGTTTATTACGATGATATTCTTCTTCCTGGTGGTAAAGAAGAAAATGGTGGAATTTGGTATTATGATGAATATTTTAATACTATTAATTTTTATAACCTGGATTTTGCACCTGATTTTCAAGACTCTAAGATTCGAATCGCTTATGATATTAAGGATGGTGTAGATCGTGAATAGGTTTTGTTATAGATCATTAGTTTTATTCTTTTGTTTTTTTTCATTACAAGCTTATAGTTTATCTCCAGGGGAGAAAGCAGCAAACTTTGAGCTAAAAGATCAAAATGATAAAATTTTTAAGCTGAATCAACTTGCAGGGAAATTTATTATTTTAGAGTGGTTCAATGAGGGCTGTCCGTTTGTGCAAAAACATTATGAATCGGGAAATATGCAGACTTTGCAAAAAATGTATAAAGACAATGATCTAGTCCGTTGGGTTACTATTATTTCTTCGGCCCCTGGTAAACAAGGCCATCTTGAAAGTACAGCACAGTTAAAAAAAATGGTTGAAAGAGTTGGGGTGCAGGCAGATTATATTTTAAGAGACCCAAAAGGGAAGGTCGGAAGAATGTATGGGGCCAAAACAACGCCGCATATGTTTATTATTGATGATAAAATGATGATAAGATATAATGGGGCCATAGACTCTATTGCATCTGCAAATCCTGATGATATTAAAAAGGCTAAAAATTATATTACTTCAGCAATGAGCAAGGTTTTACTTAAGCAGGAAGTTATTACAAAAAAAACACGTCCTTATGGCTGTTCAGTAAAATACTAGATTTTTTACTTTTTCAATCTGCTAAGTTCGTTTAAATCAGTCTTTATGAAGTTTCTTTTTGAGCTCTTTTAATGATTTCACTCTTTCTTGAGCATTTTCATATCTTCTTTTTTCAGTTTCTGTTTGAGGAATTAAGCGTGGTACTCTTACCGGTTTGCCATTTTTATCTAATGCTACAAAAGTAAGATAAGCCTTGGTTGTAAGCCTACTCTCATTTTTGTAGGGGTTTTCACTTTCAACTCTCACTCCAATAATCATCGAGGTATTTCCAACATAATTCATTGAGGCTTTAATCACCACATGACTTCCAATTTCTATTGGGGATCTAAATTCAATATCATCAATATGGACAGTGACAACGGGATGGTTGCAGTGCCTACTTGCACACATGGCCGCGGCGATATCAATCCAGCTCATAACCTTGCCTCCAAAGACAGTTCCATGGGCATTCGTATCTCCAGGCATCACTATCTCGCGCATAATAACTTCACTTTCACTTGGATACTTCTCACTTGCGATTTTCATTTTTTTCCTTATTCCTTACAGTAAATATGATGATCCCATCTGAAGCCTGATTGAAAGGCATTAAAGCCATTTTCATCACCAGAGCCTGACTCTGAATCAGTAATATGATCGACAATTGAAAACAAAGTGATACCTCGAGATCCACTAGGAGCAACAGGTTGGGCCTGATAGTTTCCAAAAGCAGAACCTCTTCTTATTTCACCCGTTTCACAGAAACGTTCTCCTAGGCTAACTAATTTGTTTAAAACATCATTACTTAGTTTAGGTTCACCAGTTTTAATATCAAAATCAGACTCACTAAGTGGAGTGTTTAGTGATGAGCTTAAACCTTCTCCCGAAACAAATTTATTAAAATAAACATTAAGATTTGTTCCCGTTGGCAGTTTACATATTTTTTTTGTATTATCAGCTTCATCCTCAACGGCCACACCACTACAGCATAATGAATCATTAGAGTTTATGTCTATGACTGTCCCTAGTTCCAAACAACATTTGAATTGATTATCTGAAAAAATAGGTGAGTGTTCGATGAGTTCTTGGGTTGCCACTAAGTTTTGATTAAGGGCATTCGCATTGTGAGGGGCCGGTGCTGTATCATTATTCCATGGTGTATCTAAAGAGCTATCATAAAAAGTCCTGTCATGATTAAGAAAGTCCATAACAGTTAGCAGCTTTTGTCCAAAAGCCTCTTCTTTAAAAATTCCTGGAACCATTTTTTGATAAATATCATTACAATAAAGAGGTTCGTAAACCATTTGCGGGATACCTAGGTATTCAAGCTTTGCTAATTTCTTGAGGTAATAAAGTGCATTACCTGGACTAGAAGATCTTCTATGATCTAAAAAGTTGATGTCGTTGACTGTTGTCGCTGAGGCTTTCTTTTGTTCCCATTCTAATGTTCCAACAGCAGTAAAATTTATTCTTAATTCGGAGTCTATATTGTCATAATTAGTCGCATCGTTTTTATCCGTATTGGAAAAGGCAACACGTAGAACTCGGGTAATGGGATCGAGTATATAGCAACAGTTTCGTTCACCTGGGCCTGAGTCCGGACAAACTCCTGGGTCCCAGTCTGCATCTTGTGAGTCTAATCCGCCAGTGGGGTCTGCACCTAAAGTTGCAGGTGAACACAAAATTTCTCCTTGAGGATTTGTCGTTGCTCCTGGTGTAGGGTTGGGATCAGTAAGCCTGATTTGAAGTTCCACTTCGTTATCATAAGTCACAAAAGAAGGAAGAAGTGTGATGAGGTTCTTACGAGTAATATTGTTCGGATCTGGATCATCACTCCATTGAAGAACATAACCTCTATCATTGAGAGAACTTCCATCGTAAGGAATAAATCTACCAAATGTGAAGAGATAGTTTTCCCATAAATTTTCCATTGTTGAAAGACTAGAACTTAGATACATGACGCCACTTCCACCTGTGTCCGTATTAAGAGTTGGTTTTCTAATTGAAAAATTTTCTATGGTTCCTAGGCTTCTTTGAACACAGCCCCCTTGCTCTAAACTTCCATCAAAGCAAAAATCGGCCTTACCTTGGTCTAAAGTTGTTTGAGACATATTGTACGCAGAGGCATTTTCAGTTAAGTATAGACCATTTCGATAGTTTAAACATTTAAAGTTTGAAGGGTCGATATTTAAACGGTTTCTTCTCCAGTTATTTGTACCATCGTCAAAGGCCCTTACCCAACTCCCTCCACAACATGTTTTTGCTGCAGCTGTATGAATTGTTTTCCATTGATTTGGATTGGTAATATTAACTGAATTATCTAAAACTTTATTATTATCCATATCATCAGTATTAGCAGAAGGTCTAATAATATTCGATTCTTTTGTAAAGCTGTCGATTGATGAATCAACTACTGAGTAACGTGAATACCTTTGTTTTGAGGTAGGGTTGAGCGCGCCATAGAGTGATGTATTAATTCCTTGAGACTCTAGAGCTGCCTGAGAATCTTCAGTGTACATTGTTAAAGTCTCACCAACAGGGCGACAACATCTATTATTATGAATATTATAGGTGGCAAAATTAGGATCTGTGACATTAGGTTCGCTGGTTGCTTGACCGCAAATGAGGTATTCTTCATAATATTTTTTTTCAGCTGCATTGCCAAAATAACTTTCAGAAACAAGATCAATCACACTCGCTTGAAGTTTATTTGGTGAACAATCTAAATCGGTATGACAAACTGAACCAGCTTTTCTTAGACATGAATTTCTGGCAATTGTTCTTGTGAGAAGAGAAGTCGCTTCGTTTAAAGGATCACCTTCAATTGTTTTAAAAGCAGAATAATTTTTTATTTGTACTCCTGTTGTATTAAAACTTAAAGGCGTATCATCTCGAAGAGCTTCCATCCCGCAGGCATTTTGAGCAAAACTATATCTTTCAATAACGGCCTGTTGTCCTTGAGGTATATTTATTTCAGGAACCAGAAAGTTATCATTTAAAAAGTCATCTTGAGTATAGATATGATTACCGTCTTCATCCAAAGCGGGACAAGAACTATATCTTAGATCAGTATAGAGGGTAGAGTTACATGCACCAATTTGAGATGTATAATCAGTCCTATATTTGTTATCAGCTCTTTTATGCTGATCAGAAGGTCTCCAATCTTTTGTAACGGTGCTTGTGTTATAACTTGGAAGGAGTTTTCCTGGACGACACAGACCAAACTTGCCTGTACCTGCTGGGTCGTTAAGGCTTAAGTTGGCATTGATTTGATTAGCAATTGTTGTATCTAATTTAGACAAATTGCCTGTAGAGAGATAATGTCTTGGCCTTCCCAAAATATTAGCATCTTGACCAAAAAAGTGGTTTTTACTAATGACTAATTCATCTAAAGGTTTCCCAAAACGAGCGATTTCAGTGTTAAATGCTTGAGCTGTATCAACTTGGGCACAGTAAAAATTAGGAGCACAGGTCAAGTTCTTTCTTAACTGTTCATCACTTATATTTTCATAATCGACTCGACAAGGAGCTCCGGCCCCTCTGTAAACACATCGTTTAGTTCCTGAGCTTGGGGGAAGTTCTCTTTGTTGTAAAAATTCCACCAGGCTTCCTTCTTTTGAGGTGTTGGCAATTTCTTGCGCATTTTTGACTTCAAATTTTGGCCATTTTGTTTTTTGTCCTGTGACATCTGCACAAACATATTCCCATCCCAACTTACTAATACAATGTGAGTCTGTTTCACATTGATGCCATTCCTGACATGAACCCGCTTCGTTTTGTTCAGAATCATTAATGGCCTTAGTCGGATCATAATCATACACAGCCGCACTCGAAGAAAAATCATATTCTTGAATACTGACGATATGGTTTGTAGGTGAAGCTAAGTCTGCAAAAGGGGCATTGATTGCTAAAAAAAGTTTATCTGTAGTTGATTTTACAATTCTGCCTTTACCTACAGCAAACCACGTTACTCCATCAAAGGAGCCAATAAGGGCACCTTTGTTAAAACCATACCAGTCGCGCTGGTAGCCATTGGCAAAAAGCGCAGCTTGTGTTTTTAGTCTATTAAGTCTTTGTTGTTGAACATCGTTATTTTCATTATGCCCATAGGGGATCATTGTAGGAGGAATAAAACATGCTCTAGAAAATATTGTATCTTCATAATTTCCTAGCGTCAGATTTGTTGCATAAGTATCTCGTTTTGTTGTGAATCCTACAGGTTGTATACCAACACCGTATTGGGAAGCTGGAAAGGCACTAAAATTATTAAACCATGAGTCTTTTGCACAAGTAGGACAAGCTTGGTAATAACCGCTGCGTGTACTAATAAGATATTGTTTGTCGTATTCAATATCTATTTGATAGGCAGGTCTGGCCTGATCTAAATTAAGCGTCATTTGCCCAAGGATAGAGTTCATATTAAAGACGCCATTTCTTGGAAAAATATAAGCATTATCAAGATATTTAAATTCCTCACCTTCTTGAATACCACTAGCTCCGGTGGGAAGGGGTTGTGTCGGATCAATTTCAAAATTATTTTTATCAAAAAAACGATGTGGTGCTGAACGTGAATTAATATTTACCTCTAAGTCCTGAAAGGGTAAAGGCGTTTGTTCAACTTCAGGTGTCACACATTGAATAGAGGTTATCACTCCTGTCGAATTTCCATTTGAATCTGTTTGATACAGAGGTGAGTAATTATAGGCAGGACAATTAGAAATCATGCTAGTCAGATCAGATGTCTCTGAACAGCCACAGTTTTCATAAAGTCTTTTCATCACAGATTTGTAGTAGAGTTTTTGAGCTGAATTTGTGATATCACACTTTGTGTAGCTTGCAGAACCATTAATCGGATTTTTGTGAAAAGGATCTGATAAAGAGTTTTGTTCTAGCTCTTTGACACATTCGTAATCGGCTACGAGTTGTGTAAGCCTTTGTTCAGCGTCACTGACGGGGTCTTCAGGCTCGTTTGGTGAAGAGTTATCATTGTCTGAGGGAGGGGTTTCTAAACAAGCGTAATAAAATTGAGGATACTTCTTATACCATGTAGCATTTGTTAATTTTTCTTGTTCAGCAATGGCAAAACCACTCGGGTCAGCATTAATACCACTGATTTTTAAAGCTTTTTCATTGATGCATTGACCATTTACACAACAATCATAACCTTGGGCCTGACATGCGCTGTTGGTGCATGAACTATTTCCACTGTCGGAGTTTGAGTTCGTATCAATTCTAAAAACTAAATCTGAGTAATTGAGCGATGAAGGATTAACTCTTTTTAAATAATCATCACTGGTAGTATTTGTGGCATTTGTGTCAACTTGATAGAGGATAACTTCTTGGGCTGTTAGAATGTTTAAACAATTTGTACAAACATCTTGCGTTTTATAGACTAAGTTTGTATCAGCTGCATTAACAATCCCATCAAAGTTAGAATCTCCTGCTTGGATCATTATTTTTTGACCATTTATGACTTCTTGAGAGTCTTTGTTGCAAAAATTATTTCCAAGGTCAGTGGATAAGTTGATAATAAAAAACCTTGCAGTCTGTCCTATACTAAAGTTATTTGAATAAGTAGGAGTCGCTTTGACTCTAAGTCTATTTGGTTTTGTATTACTTGTTTGAGGAAAACGAATTTCAAGGCAATACTGACTTGTAAAATAATTTGTATTCACTAAATAATTATGAACTTTATCTCCTATAAGATAAACAGTCTTAGTATTATCGACGTCGAGAGTAAGCGCCTTGTTGGTGATTCCTGAATTTAACCAAGCAGTATCTATACCGAACAAAGAGGAATCAGAATCTTGATCATTTCCTGTATCATTACTTACAGAACCATCGAGTTCGTTACCTGTACGTATTTGCTGTTCAGGTAAACATGATGCGAGTAAGAGAATAATAAATAAGTTTAAAAGATATTTCATTTCAACAATTTCCTCAAAAACTTTATCGGTCTTTAGGAACATGATTTTAAAGACTTACTTATATTGTAGGTGAAATAGGGTGGTATTTTCCTAGTGAGATTAAAAAATGCAAAGATTTATTCTAAATTGTTGTTTTTAAACGTGTTTTTTCCCGAGTCTTTTAGTGGCGTTTGTCTTGTAGGTATGTTTGCTAGCAAATTAATTTGGCAGTATTTAAAGTTATGAGTCAAATTGATAAACAGTCGTTCCCGCACCAAATTGTCCAGTGGTTGTCGATTGAATGGGAGCAAAATCAAAACTTATTCCATTTTGTTGAGCAAATAAATTTCCTTGGGAACTTGCAGGATATTGAAAGTTAGAAATATTGCCGGAGTCTGCATAACTATAGCCCCAATTTGCTGAATAATGATATTGGGAAAAGTCAGTGTTACTCATGTAGTTATTATACGAGTTAAGGCCATTCATATACCAATTGTCGTAATTTTCAATTGCTTCAAGTTGATAACGTGTATTTGTTTTTACCATATCTGTGTCCATCCACGCCATGGTCAATGGCATGACACTAGCCGCTAAAACTGGTGCAGAGGCACGAAAGGCATCTCCAAAGGTATACTCATCTTCGACATAGCTTTGATCTAAAATAACTTCATTTTGTCTATTGAGTTTTTCTGCTTCCCAAGCTTGCGCCCAGCTTTCTAGGTCTTCGTAGTAACGGCAAACATTGGCAGAAGAGGCATTTCCTTCTTTACAGTCATTTAATAATTTTTCTTTATAGCGTTTTAAATCTTCTTCACTGACATCATTTTTAGCAAAAAGTTTAAGATTGTTGGTATTTAAGGCCAAGGAAATTCTTCTTCCATTAGTTGCCAGTTCAATGGCTTCATAATTTCGTGAAAGCTCTGCATTTTGTATCCCACAATTGGAACGCGCTCCTGGGTAATTGATATAATCTCCTTGTTTTCGACAGGCCATAGAGTTTAGAGCATTAATCGCTAGACCTTTTTCAAAGTTTAGCTTTTTAAATTTTTTGCCATGATTAATATACGCCAATGCTTTTTGTGCATCTGCAAGCTCTCTTCTTAGCTTAGAAAGTTCAGTAAAGTCATCTGTTCTTAGCTTGGTTAGGCATTCCTTTTTAGCAATTAAACTTTTATCTGAGTTGATACATGCAGTGGCTTGTTCCAGCGTACTTTGAGTTTGTTTGTATTGGTTGAGGGCCTTTAGTTTTTGGTATTTTTCATCTAAGTTTAGATTTTGAAAGTTTTGGCAGTTTTCAAGTCTTTCATTATTTTCAGCGCCACAAAGTTTTGCCAAACATTCCAAATTATAATTATTCTGACAAAGTGAACCTACCGTTTGTCCATTTAGAGTTTCATTACTTAACGTTTCTAAAAGTGAACGAGCATCCTTTTGGGTTAAGAACTCTTGCTTTTCAATTTCATTTGATAAACGCAGTTGTGTGCGAATAAAATTGTCTCGATTTGCTCCTTGAAGAATAAGATCAGGAAGATTGAGTTGGGTGAGAACTTTATCAAAGTGCTCTCGAATATATTGCGAAACTTCAGGGTTTTGAGTGGCTCCATTGGCATTATCGAGATTATAGTTTACTGATATATCTTCCACTTCTTGGGCCAGAGCTAGAATTTCACTTTTTACGCTAGCAGTATTTCTTCCTGCTTGATTTTGCTGTTTCCAACTTTTGAGTTTATTAATCAGTAAGTTTAGTTTTTTAAAGTGAGGGTGCTCTTTAAACTGTGCGGGGGAGAGATTATTTGTTTCTCCAATATCAATAGTGAGTCTATCTCTGTAACTTTGATAACGGGGAAGTCGTTCTCGGTCACTATTTGTTATTTGTTGGTCAGAATTTAAAAAACCGGCCAGGGTTTGCATTGTTTCGTTATATTGTTGATTGTTTTGAGCATTGAGTTTTTTAATTTTTTGACAGAAACTGAGTTCTTTGAATTGTTCTGTACTACATTTTCCATTTGAGCCCATGATATGCAAAGAAACATCAGCTTGTGTTGTTCCTTGATAATCACTAAATAAAGAAGTGTTTTGATGAAATTCTAAGGCATCGTAAATTAAATCTGCTTTTGTAAGGTTCGTATTCATCTCATCAAAATAATCTAATGCTTGTTGCATTTGTTTACCATTAAAGTTGTTAAGAGCATTGTGATTGGATTCAATCGCCATTCCAATACTGGCAAGTCCCTCGGCAATAACAACTTTGGCCAAAGTTTCATTATATTGTTGTTCCAGCTGTAATTTTGTCTTACATGAATTGGGATCACCTTGGCGGCAGCAAATTTCTGCTTTACTTGGATCTGTACATTGATCAAGAGATGAGCTTAATATTTCATTTTCTAAACTAAGCAGGTCTTGTCGGATTCCATCACATGATTGGGCCCAGGCTATGGCCGAAGAAAAGCTAAATAATGTGATTAATAAAACTAATTTCATCACTTATTTATCGGAAATAAATAGGAATTTCTTAAGCAGATATGATTACGAAATTTCAGCTAGATAGCTAGCCATGTCCAGAGCTCATAAAGACTTCATCGTAATTAATTTGCTTTCTAGCGTCTTCTAAGGCGGTATAATAATCTTGTGCAAACTTCATTGACTCTTCAAGATTTTGGCACGTAAACATATTATTTCTAAATTTTGCAGCATTGGGAAAGCCTGCTGCAAACCAGACGATAAGTTTTCTAAGTTGAACTAATCGTGTTCTTTCTTGCTCATAGGTGTCACAGGTATATTGATAGAGTCTTTCTATAATCTCCCAATAATCAGCACCCTTAAATAAGGAATTTGCTTGCTTGGTAGAGTCAGTATGAAAAGACTCTAAAAAAATAAAAGGATTTCTTAAGCATCCTCTGGCAATCATTAAAGCTTTACAGTTTGTCTGGTTTAGACGGGCCTTAACTTGATGTGGTTGGTGAAGATCACCATTGCCGATAATAGGAAGAGTTGATTTTTCAGCTAAGGTTTCTATATAATCCCAGTTAGCCTTTCCCGTATACTGTTGTGCTCTTGTGCGTCCATGAATAGCTACCCATGCAACGCCTTCATTTAAGGCAATATGTTCAATTTTATCTGCATTAATATCATCATGATCCCAACCAGTTCGAATTTTAATTGTTAAAGGAACATCAATTGCTTTTTTGACTTCTCTAAAAAAAGGAGCAAGTTCTTCAATATTTTTTAGTAAGGCAGATCCGCCACCTTTGGTTACGACTTTGCGAACTGGGCAGCCCATATTGATGTCAATAAACTTAGGATTAGAGCGCAATGCGACCTGGGCTGCTTTGGCCATGGCGGTGGCATCTTCACCAAAAAGTTGAATTCCAACGTTTTTCTCTCTTGGATCAATCTTTAACATCTCCAATGTTCTTTTGTTTTCATAATTAATACCATGGCAAGAGATCAGCTCACTTACGGTGATTCCAGCACCTAGTTGCTCCATTAATAAGCGAAAAGGGGGGGTGCATATACCGGCCATTGGTGCAAGTAATAGGGGAGAGTTTGATGTAAGCTCACCGAGATTGGTAGACTTTATCTGAGCTTTACACAGATCGATCTTTTTTTGTAATTGTGCTGAAAATGCTTTATTATGCATGGCAATTGAATTACAACTTTAATGCTAAATCGTAAATATAAAAGGTCCAAATTGGGAAAAATCACACATATTGTTTTTGATCATGATGGTACGTTAGTTGATACGAGTGGCTTAAAGCGTTACGCCTATACTGGTATTAAAGAACTCTTGCAGTTTTTGAAAGAGCAGAATATTGAAATGTCGGTCTGGACAGCTCGCTCAAGAGAGTCGACAAAAAGTATTTTAGAGGATTTAAAGCTATTATCCTATTTTAGTGGTATCTGTGGTGGGAGCGATGCAGCTAGTAAACCTTCAGCAGAGGGAATTGAGCAATTGGTTTTTGGTGAAAATCCAAAAAATGTGATTGTCATTGGAGACTCTCTAGGGGATATTATTGGCGCAAAAAAATTTGGAGCAACAGCTTTAGCTGCCATGTGGGGACATCAACAAGCTTCAGCTGCAAAAGCCTATGCAGAGCATGGGGCCGATGAGAGTTTTTTAAGTGTTGATGAATGTAAAAACTATATTGCAAAAAGATTATAATTAAGAGGTGAGTCATGTTTGATAATTTAAGTGAAAAATTCTCAGATGCATTTAAAAATATTTCAGGTAAGGGAAAAATCTCTGAATCTAATATTGAGGAAACGTTAAAGCAGGTGAGAACAGCGCTCCTAGAAGCTGATGTGAACTTTAAAGTTGTTAAAGAATTTGTAGGGAAAGTTAAAGAACAAGCTTTAGGGGAGAAAGTTTTAAAAGGAGTTAATCCTGGAGAGCAGTTTGTAAAAATCATGCATGATGAACTTACTTCTTTAATGGGAGACGAACATCAAGAGCTTAAGTTAGAAAGACCTTTGAATCCTATTTTGATTGTTGGTCTCAATGGAGCTGGGAAAACGACTTTTAGTGGTAAATTAGCTCTTTTCTTAAAAAATAAACAAAAAAAAGAAGTCTTCTTAATTCCTGCAGATAACTTTAGACCAGCTGCAAAGGATCAACTCATTAAGCATGCTAAAAATATGCAAATAGACTATTTTGACTCTGATCTTTCTATGCTTCCTAAGGATATTGTAAAAGCGGGAATGGAAGAAGCAAAAAAACTTGGTAAATCAGTTGTGATTGTTGATACAGCAGGGCGTTTACAAGTAGACGAAGAGCTTATGGGTCAACTTGTTGATGTTAAAAATGAGCTTAAAGATCCTGAAGTTTTACTTGTTGCAGATGCTATGACTGGTCAAGAAGCAGTTAATGTCGCCAAGGTTTTTCACGAAAAAGTAGGCTTAACGGGTGCTGTTCTTTCCAAGATGGACTCAGATGCTAGAGGTGGGGCAGCCTTATCTATAAAATATGTGACAAATGTTCCAATTAGATTCATTTCTGTCGGTGAGAAAATGAAAGAGCTAGAGCCTTTTCATCCTGATCGTTTGGCAAAAAGAATTTTAGATATGGGGGATGTTGTTTCTTTGGTCGAAAAGGCTCAAGAAACTATTGATGAAAAAGAAGCTGAGCGCATGATGAAGCGTTTAGAAAAACAACAATTTACCATTACGGACTTTATCAAACAAATGGATCAGATTAATAAACTCGGCTCAATGGGAAGCATTATGAAAATGATTCCTGGAATGGGTGGAATGATGAGACAAATTGGAGATCTCTCTCCTGCCGAAAATGAGATGAAAAAAATGCGTGTTATGATTGATTCGATGACACAAAAAGAGAGAGATAATCATAAGCTACTTAATGAGTCTCGAATTCAACGAATTGCTAAGGGATCGGGAACGACAGATAAAGAGGTGAAAGATTTTATTAAAAAATTTGAACAAATGCAGTCGATGATGATCAATATGATGGGAATGATGAAAGGTGGGGCGATGCCAAATATTCCTGGAATGCCAGCAATGCCAGGTTTTCGCCAAGCAGCTGGTAGTGGGAAAAAGAAAAAGTCTGGAAAAAAGAAAGGTCCATTTGGAAGTAAATTTTTCTAAGGAGTAACTTTAGAGAAATAAATTGACTTTAATGATGTAATGAATTAAAAATACAGTCTTTTTAGACATTGAGTTTTTATAGGAGATATATAAATGGTTAAAATTAGATTACAACGTGGTGGGAGAACTCATAGACCTGTTTACACAATTGTTGCAGCTAATTCTAGAGCAGCAAGAAATGGTAAGTTCTTGGAAAAACTTGGTCAATATGACCCAAACTCTAAAGAAGTTCTTAAGGATGTTAAAGTAGAAGCTGTTCAAGCATGGATTGGTAAAGGTGCTCAGTTAAGCGATACAGTTAAGTCACTCTTTAGAAAACATGGCGTAAAACTTTAATATTTTAGAAAAATAATTTTTGAAATAGTATATAACCGGTGTACAATTATTTCATAAGTTTTAATATTAATAATTTACCAAGTAGGTGTTATGAGTGAACTTAGGGATTTAATTGAGTATGTAGGTAAGTCATTGGTGGACATGCCTGAAAAAGTTGAAGTTAGAGAGATCGAAGGCGAGCAAACTATAGTTATTGAATTAGTTGTTGATGAAAGTGATCGTGGTAAGGTCATTGGAAAACAAGGGCGAACGGCTAAAGCATTAAGAACTATTCTAAATGCAGCCTCAACTAAACTTAAAAGAAGATCTGTTTTAGAAATTATTGAATAAGTAAAAATTATTTTAATGAATGATTATAAAGGCCAATATTACTTAGGTAGTATTGGCTTTTTTTTATATTAAGATTATGAGTGAAGAAAAATTAATCGAATTAGGAATAGCTTCAAGACCCCATGGAATTAAAGGTGGAGTTCAGTTTAAGTTATATAATACCCATGATAGTGTTTTGACTCAGGGTTCAGTTTTATGGCTTTATCCTTTAAATGAAAAAAGTAGTCTTCCAAAAGAAGGTTTGCAAAAAGAAATTGAGCGCATTCATTTTGGAAATAAGGTGATTTGTTATTTAAAAAACCTTAAAGATCGTAATGAACTTGAAACGATTCTTCCTTTTAAAATCTATTATCCGAGACACCTGTTTCCTAAGCTACCCGAAAATGAATGGTATCTTGAGGATTTAAAAGGTTTAGATGTTTACGATCAGGATGGGTATAAAGTTGGTTTGGTTAAAGGTTATTTTGATAATGGGGCTCAAATTGTTCTTAAAGTAAAATTGGCATCAGAGGTTATTGAATTACCTTTCGTCGATGCCTTTTTCCCAAAAGTAGACCTTGAAAAAAAGAAAATTACAATGATTATGCCGGAGTTTGATTCGTGAGAAAAAAAATCTGGGTGCTCACTATGTTTGATTCCTATTTTGATTCATTTCTTGAGTATGGTGTTCTCGCTAGTGTCTTTAAAGGAGAACGAGGAGGAGATATTAAGTTTTCTTTTCATTCAGTGTCCATCCCTCAGTATTGTAAAAAAGGTTTTAAGGGGGTAGACGATTCTCCTTTTGGGGGAGGCGTAGGAATGATTATGCGAGCTGATGTCTTAAAGAGTGCTTTGTTAGAGGGAGTGGTTGCAGCTGGAGCTTATGACCCCCAAAAAATCAAAGAGCAACTTCATATTGTCTGTCCTGCTCCAAGGGGAGAAGTATGGAGTCATGAGAAGGCCAAAGAGTTTGCTACAAATTATTTAAGTTCCAAATCAGATAAAGATATTGTTTTTATTTGTGGTCGTTATGAAGGAATTGATGAGCGGTTTTTAGAGCATTATGTAGATCAATATATTTCTTTAGGTGATTATATTTTAACGGGAGGAGAACTTGCAGTTATGACCATTATTGATTCGGCCATGCGTTTATCTCCTGGTGTTCTTGGTAATAAACTTTCTGCGCTAGAAGAATCTTTTGCAGATTCAAAACTTGAGCATGCTCTTTACACGAGACCTCGAGATTTTGAGGGAAGCGTTGTGCCTGAAGAACTTAGTTCGGGTGACCATAAAAGAATTGAAAGTTTTAAACAAGAATCTTCCTTGAAAATAACAAAAAAATTTAGGCCTGATTTATTGAAAAAATAAGTTGTTATTTTTTTGTTTATGAACTGTCTAAAAGTTAGTCAATTTTTCGACCCCTTTGTAAGTAATTCATTATGACTCGTTTTTTATCTTAATAAAGGTAAGCTAGGACTAAGAGTATTATTTATGATTAAAAGGGTTCGTTATATGAAGAAAACATTATTCGCATTGGTTTTATTTTTTTTCGGAGGATTAAATTTATTAGCAGTTGCTGAGGAATATGATTCTTGGGTATATCGACCGATATCGCAATATGTTTCTCAAGAAGGATGGGAAGATATTCAGGAAGAATTGCGACAAAAGCGAATTCAAAGACAGCAACAAGAAAGAGTTTTTTCACAAGGTAAAATGATTACAATAGATACTCGCGATAAAGCGAGTTGTGAAAAAATTCAAAAAAAATTGGCGCAATACCAAGCACTAGAAAATAGCCGTGACGCTTTAAGAGATATTTGTGTTCCTAAAAAAGATAGTCCTTATGTCAGCGTGATGATGATGGATAAAGGGATCCGACATAAGATTTCTTTTGATAATTTAGATCCTAAACAAAAAGAAATTTTAAGACAAACTAGAAATTTTGTTGGCGTTGGGGTTGGCGCAGTCGGGCTTCTTTGGTTGTTACCTGAATCTGTGACTAAATGGGATAAAGAAAATATAAAGGAAGAAGGACTTACTCAAAAGTGGAAAGAAAATGTTACCGAAGGACCAGTTATGGATGAGGATGAGTGGGCCATCAATTATATCGGTCACCCTGTTTCAGGTGCAGCTTACTATGTCGTTGCTAGACACGCTGGGCTTACGAGATGGGAATCTTTTGGTTATAGTGTTTTTATGTCGACATTTGTTTGGGAATATGGTGTAGAAGCCTTTGCTGAAACACCTTCTATTCAAGACCTCTTTTCAACACCAATTATCGGAGCTGTTTTGGGTGAATACATGTATCAATTAGATCAAAAAATTGAACGCAATGATGGAAAGCTTTTTAATAGTCGCTATCTTGGTGGTTTTGTTTCGGCCATTATGAACCCTGCAGGAGGAGTTTTAAATGGAATCAATTCCTTATTTAACTCCAGAGTTATTAAGTCTGCTGATACATATATCTTTAGTCGACCCTTAAAATCTTTTTACGGGACTAATCTTCCTGCAGGTATGGAAAATAGAGCTAATGAAAGTGTTATTGGACTTGATTTTGAGTGGAAGTTTTAACTCATTATTCATCCCAGCCAAACATAATTGTTTCATCTTCTCCACCTGAATAAACTGTTGTATAAGGTTGATACCAGACTTGAAACTTCTCATCACCTTCGATGATTGTTCCTGCAGGGTAGTCAGTACCCATATAAGCTTTATAAGGTGTTTTTCCTGTGCCATTGCGACTCAAACTAAGTTGTGAAGTCGTACCATCAGGTTTGGTAAGAGTTAAATTTACTGGGCGATCAGAAGCAAAGGCGAGCCAGTTAGAAGTAGAGTTAAGCCCAAAACGTTTTTTAAGCATAGAAATAGGAACAAAGGGGGCTTGGCAATAACCATTGGAGTCAGCATTAGAGTTGGCGGTAATAGGGCCTTCACTTATAATTCTAAGTGATTCCGATCTATATAATGAACTCGTTCCTTGTGGGCTTAAAGAAAGTGTATTCGTGGCATTCATCGCTCCTGTGCTACTAACATTATTGGAGTGGTAAAGATTATAATTATTATTATTACTACCAGAAGTCACTTTTGCTGTTGAGCTAGGAAAACCTAAGATATCAGTTGAAATCGGGAGCAAGGGTTGAGGGTCATAAATATTTCCTCCAGCATTACCATAGATAAAAGCGACTATTAGGCCAGTTGAGGAAAGCTGATAATTTGCATAATTACTTAGTGTAAAAATATGTCCGGAATCAGCATCGACTGTTTGTGAGTCGACTAGAGTCGCACCAGTTGAGATACTAATTTCTGATTGGGTAAAAGCATAAACTTTAACCTTTAAGGGAGCCATTCGTGTGAGATTAAAATAAAATTCTTTTCCGACCCATGATTGGGTGGCCCAAGTTGCATTTCCTTGATTATTAGAACCAGATCCTGTGCCAAGTTTTCCGGCAACATAAAATGCTTTGGAGGCTTCGATGACAGAAAACTCACTCGAATCAAACTCAAACGTTTCTGCTTTATCCAAAGTTGTTAATAAACTTCCATCTAAATAAATCTCATTATTGTCATCGAAAGAAACAATTTTACTTTTTGGTGCCCCTGAAATATTTATCGCTTTATATCCGCCTTGGAAAAAATCTAAATTGGGTAGTGTTTCTATATTAAGTGTATTCGACCACGCCGAATAATTAATACCATTAAAGGCCCTTACTTTAAATTCATAATTTGTTTGAGCTGTGAGATTGATGATATCTGCGGTTGTTTGTACTGAAACTCCCTTTTCAATTAAAGTCCAATTGCTAAATTGTCCTCCTTTAATTTGTATTTGATAATCGGTAATTGCAGTACCATTATCTTGTGGATAGGACCAACCTAAAACAATTTTATCTACACTTCGACTTGAAGCTTCAAGGTTTGAAATAGCTTCTGGAGAGACAATAATATTCCATGCAGCCGAAATAGCATAATTTGTTGAAATATTACCTGCCTTATCTATAGACTTAATGAGGGTGTAATAATCTGTTGCTCCGGTTAAATTAACCCCACTAGTTATTTGGAATTCTCTTAGCCCCTCAGTATCCGTCCAATCGGCTCCAGTTATAATTCCGCTTTCATCTTGTGTCGTAGAGACACTATAAAGATAGGATTTAATTCCACTAGGTCCGTTATCTACAGCTTCGCTCCAATGACTCTTATCTGTTGCTATATCAGAAGCATTTGCGGCTGGAGTAACAGTTAAAGGAGCTTCTGGAGGAGTCGTATCGTGAATTATCGATAAGTTTTTACACTCAGTTTCAATGCCTTCAGCGTCTTTGAGTTTTAGAGAAATAAAGTTTTCAGTATTTTGATCTAGTGCAATGTCAAATTGAGTTTTAAAATTAACAAAAGAGATGCTTTCACTGCAGTCTTTTTTTTGTGAGATATAAATATGTGTAGCATCTGTGGCCTGGACCTCTAAACTGACAGTTGTATTTTGTGTAAAGGAGAGACCATCATTTAATTTGATTTCAGTGATTTTAACCTTCGAGTTGTTTTCTTTAATAGCATTAGTATTCTGAGGAGTGACGAGATCAGATGATCCAGAGGGATTTGAGCATCCAAAAAGATGAAATAAAATTAAAAGAGTTAAGATTTCTTTCACCATGTAATTATTAACCTTTTCTTAATATATATCGTCTTTATTTTTATTATATTTTTTTGTTTCAAATTAAAACAATATCTTATGATTAGTCCTTTCGGTTTTTGTTAGGTTTTTCTTAATAATTTTGCCATTTTTTTTAGTCAACTTTAGAAAGTTTTAATCAGTTAGTGACATAGCTCATTAAATTTATTATATTTTTTTATTTTTTGGAGAGTCTATGAACTTGTACTTGGGTTTAATTCATCACCCCGTTTTAGGGAGAAAAGACGAAATTATTACGACCTCGGTTACCAATTTAGATATACATGATATTGCCAGAACTGCTAGAACATTTGGTTTTAAACAATACTTTATTGTGACTCCTGTTAAAAAGCAGCATGACTTGGTGCGTAGCATTCTAGATCATTGGAATACTGATGAAGAAAACTCGTACAATCCGGATAGAAGCTCAGCACTATCTTTTATAGAATTAGCGGACTCTATTGAGGTTGCTAAGTCAAGAATTGAAGAAATTGAAGGAATGGCGCCCTATATTGTCGTAACGGGAGCAAATTTTAAGGAATTTAGTGGGACAGAAAAAGATTTATGCGCAAAGTTACAAGTTGACAAACGACCAATATTTTTGTTATTTGGTACAGGATGGGGACTACATGCCTCTGTTACCGATCATGCGGATTTTAAGCTAGATCCCATAATTGGAACAGCAAAAGATGGTTATAATCATCTTTCTGTAAGATCTGCAGTTGCAATTTATTGTGACCGCATCAGCAGAAGCCTCTGAGTCTGAAACGATATTCCCTTCCCTCTGGCCAAGATAAAGAGGTTTAAGGAAGGACGCATTTGGAGATAAGAATGAATTTAGTAGATGTTGTAAACAAAAACTATCTTAGCAAGAACGTAGAAAAATTTCCTGCTTTTAAAGCTGGGGACTCAGTATCAGTTTCTGTAAGAATCAAAGAAGGAAACAAATCACGTATCCAGAAATTTGATGGAACAGTCATTGCTATGAAAGGTGGACCACAAAGTATTGATGGTCATTTTAGAGTAAGAAAAATTTCTAGTGGATATGGAGTTGAAAGAGTTTTTCCTTTTCATTCACCAAATGTTGAAGCGGTTAAAGTTCTTAATAAAGGTAAAGTAAGAAGAGCTAAGCACTTTTACCTAAGAGATAGAACAGGTAAAGCAGCTAGAATCGAAACTGACTATACTTCTAAAAAATAGTTATAATTAAAATTTTTTTAGATAAAGGCCTGGTTTATTGCCAGGCTTTTTTATTTTAAGAGGGGATCATGGATAAAAAACTTTTAGTTGAGTTTTCGCAAATAATCGGTTGTGATGAAGTTGGTAGAGGTCCAATTGCTGGTCCTGTAACGGCTTGTGCTGTTGTGGTAAAGAAAGATAGTCTTGGTCTCATTGATTATTTACACCAGCTAGGGGTGACAGATTCCAAGAAACTGACTGAGCGTAAAAGAAAAAATATTTTGGCCCATTTGGGAATTGATTTTTTAAACTTAGAACTTAATCAAATTTATTCAAAAGATATTGAAGGGTATTGTTTTCAATTTTGCTTGTTTGAACATACGCCACAGCAAATAGATCAGATGAATATTTTACAGGCTTCATTGTCGGCAATGAAAAATGCAGCTGTTGGCTTTGAGAATGAATCTTCTCTTATTTTAATTGATGGCAATAAAGTTTTTGATTCGAAGTCTCAAGTGCAAGCAGTTATTAAGGGCGATAGTAAGAGCGTTGTTATTGGTATGGCCTCTGTGATCGCCAAAGTTTTCAGAGATGAAAAAATGAAATATTTGGACACAGTTTATCCTGGTTATTTGTTAGGAAAACATGCAGGTTATCCAACTAAGGAGCATAAACTTGCAGTTAAAAAACTTGGGCCATCACCAATTCATAGAAAAACCTTCAAAGGGGTTAAAGAATTCCTATGTTAGAGGACAAAATTTTGAACAAAGGGTTTCGAAGCGAATTCATGCCAATGAAACAGCGATTTTAGTTTCAAGCTTAGTTTTAAGAAGCTTAAACTGTGGACAAATAGATATTTGTACCTATAAAAATGAGATGATAGTTGTTTATGAAGTTAAATATGGTGGTCAAAAAATCCCTTTGAAGCAGTATAGAAGACTGTTAAATTCAGCAAATCTTTTAAGTTACCTTTTTCAGGTTTCAAGTAAAATTCTCTTAGTAAATGATTTGCCAAAGGACTAAAGCTTTTTTAATCTTATACATATGAGAAAGCTAATCTTATTTATTTTTATTTGTTCCCTATCACTCTTACCATATCAAAAAACTCAGGCAATGGATGCTAAAGGCAAAGCATTTTTGATAATTTGTACTTATGGTACTGTTGGAGGCGCTTTATTGGGGTTTGCTTCTATGGCGTTTGGAACAAACTCTAGAGCCATCGCTCAAGGAGCTTCGTTGGGTTTATATGCAGGAATAGCTTTTGGAAGCTATGTCTTAATTTCTCATAAAAGATCATTAGAGGGGCCACAAGATCCGATGTATGACCCTCAGCAACCACCACCTCCAGGTTATGGGCCAGAAGGTTTTGGTGAGCCTTTACCTCCTGAAGGGGGAGGCTTTGGCTATCCTCCACCTCAAGAAGACAGCAATGCCGGCTCTGGTTTTTTTGGACAAAGAGCATATGAAATTAATGATGATTTGTTATATAATTATCGTTTAGATAATAAAAAAGGTAGAGAGTTATCCCTACCTATTTATGTTCCCATTTTCCATTCTACTTTTTAATTAGTTTGAAAATGTTCTTTTTCTACTTCCAAAGCGAGTACTAAGATCACTTGTTTCGTCGTTATCAAGGTCAAATTGATCCCAAATAAGCTCTGATTCTTCAATAGAATAAAGTCTAAATATTTTTTTGAATTCACCGCTGACGTTAGATAGAGTCATTTTATTGTGGTCATTTTTTTGTTTATTAATAATCTGAACTGTTTCTACAAAATGACAGATTCCAGATGAACCTACGAAGTCTACACCACCGAGATCTACAGTTATTCTTGCTTGGGGATTTGTTTCTGATAAGACATTAAGTTGCTCTCTTAAAGGCATGCTATGTTCGTAATCTAGATCTCCACGCATTTGAACCGTAATATTACCTAGCGCATCTCTTAGAATATCTGCTTTCATGGACATGTTGTGCTCTCCTCTTTTTTGCCAAATGTAGGCGTTAAACTTAGAATGATTTTATCATTAATTTTTATTTTCTTTTATGAGGAAGAAATTAGCTAAAAGTGGATGTTTTATGTCAGGAATATGCTTAGTAACTTTACCTATAGGTAATAAAGACGATATTACTTTAAAGGCCTTAGACTCAATTAAAGCTCATAAGATTATTTATGCCGAGGATACTCGGGTATTTAAAGAATTGTGTCAAAAACTTAATATTGATTATAAAGATAAAGAAATTAGATCATTTCATGACCACTCTTCTGAAGAAAATTTAAAGGGTCTACTAAAAACGGCCACACAAGAGGGCTGTATTTTTACTTCAGATGCAGGAAGTCCACTTATTTCTGATCCGGCCTATCCCATAATTAAAGCTGCTCTTGCGCAAGGAATTGATGTAAAAACTTGTGGAGGGGTTAGTTCTATTATTGTGGCCTTAGAGCTTTCCGGACTTGCTCCTATACCTTTTCATTTTCATGGATTTTTAGCAAGAGAGAAAAATAGAGTTTTAGACTTCATTACGACTTTAAAATCTCAGTATGGAACTCATATTATTTTTGAAGGAAAAAGCAGAGTTATGCAAACACTAGAAATTTTAACAAAGGCATTAGCTAATTATGAGTTTGCTTTGGCGCGAGAACTTACAAAAGAATTTGAGTCTGTTTATCGTTTTAAAGGGGAACAATTTTCAAGTATCAAAGATGCTATTGTGATGAAGGGGGAGTTTGTTATTTTGATCTATAATCCACAGAAAGAAAGTTTGATGACTGAGGGAAATCAACTTTTAGAGTTAGCTCAAGATATTTTAAAAAATGGGGCCAAACCGAAAAAAATGGCAAAGCTTTTATCTTTAATTACTCAAAAACCGACTAAAGAAGTTTATGAGATTATGTCTCGAAACTAGGCAAGAATTTTGTTTTTGAATTAAATCTATCAATAAATTGATTTTACTATAAAATATATAAGTAACTTAAAAGGTTTATTATGCAAGTAAAAATTATTGGTGGACACGGAGGAGTAACTAAAAACTATCATGCAACTTCGTACTTAATTGATGAGTCCTTATTAATTGATGCTGGTTCCGTTGCTTCGGGGTTAGATATGCAAGCACAATTAAAAATTGATCATGTTTTATTATCTCATGCTCACCTTGATCATACTAAAGATCTTGCTTTTATCTGTGATAATTGTTTTGGTCTACGCAAAAGTCCTTTTGAGGTGTATTGTTATAAAAATGTTCACCAAGCCATTAAGCAGCATTTATTTAATGATATTATCTGGCCAGATTTTTCAGTACTACCTTCAATTGATAAGCCTACAATACGTTTTAATGAAATTATAGCGGAAAAAGAAATTCAATTAGGAGAGTATAAAGTTTTACCTGTTCATGTTAATCATCCCGTTTTAAAGCCCGGTGAGGGAATGGGTTTTATCATAGAAAAAAATGAGACTGCTATTTTATTTACTCAGGATACGAAAGCGACTGATCGTATTTGGGAGCTAGGAAAAAAAGTAAAAAATTTAAAGGCCATTTTTACTGAGGTGAGCTTTCCTAATAAACTACAAACAGTTGCAGATTTAAGTGATCACCACACTCCAGCGACTTTAAAAGAAGAGTTAAAAAAAATGCCTAAGGATATTCCTGTTTATTTAGGCCATTTAAAACCTAATTATCAAGAAGAATTAATACAAGAAATTACTGATTTACAAGAATCTCGCTTACATATTATGTTTGCCGATGATGTTCGCTATAATTTTTAATCATCAATTAGATAGCTCAGCTCATGAGAATTATCTTTGGCCACCGTAAATCGTTCCACCTGGCTGAATAATTTGAGAGTTTGGTGGTTGCCCAAATTGAGGGTTATTATTATTGGCCCGTATGTACTTTTTTGGAATTGTATAGCTGTCTGAAACTTGGCAAGTATGATCTTTTGATTTCATAATAACTGCAAATTTTCTTTCTTGATTGATTTCTTGAATTGGCCCAATTCGTGGGACGACACTATCACTTTGCTTATTAATTCGATAGGCTGTGTTTTCAATTTCTGCTAATTGTGCTTTAAGCTCAATGGCCGGCGTTTGCTCTTGTGTTTCTTCGTTGGACTCAACTTCCTCTTCAGTATCTTCCAACATTCTATCGTTTGAATTAACTGTTTCTTTAGCAGCAGGTTCACGAGCTTTTGGTCTCGATAAGTCATACCATTGCAAGGAGACGCCCGTAATGTCATCTAGAGAAATTGTCTTACCTTGTTCATCTGTAAAGCTGGGAATCGCACTAAGTGTATAGGCTCCATTCTCATTTTTTGCTTCAATCTTAACTGAGCATTGAGCAATCTTATTTGTCTGTGAGGGATTTTCAGAAGAAGGAGTTTGTTGACAACTAAAGTTAGTTGTAATATCAGCAAGTTTGATTTCTCCTTTAGCAGTTAAGTCTTCAGGAAGAGCACCTTCAATAATAAATTTATTTTTAGTTCCTTCATAAGGAGTAAGTGAAAATTCTGGATTTGATTCAGACTCTAAAGCGACAGAAAGATAATCTAATTGATTTGCCTCAAAGTTATTCATTGTCATGTCTTCGGGTAAACTGGCTTCAATTGTTAGAATAGAGGCTTCTTCTGATTCTTGTGTCGAAAATTGACAAGAGAGTTCTGGAGGAGAGATTTCTACACTATTGCTTTGAATTGTTTTATTATCAAGCTGATAAGCTGCTGTTATGTTCATACTTTGTGTTGGAGTTTTAACAGTGTATTTATCTAGCTCTTCAAGTGCTTCTAAAGAAATTTGCCCATCAGAAGAATTTAAAGAGAGTTGAGAAGGTTCGATTTCTTTGTTGGAAAGAGAATTCTGCTCCGACGTAAAATTAAGGCCTAGTATATTGTAGAGTTTATTTTCAGCAATATGATAGGCAATATTAATCATTTGAAGTTTTTCGTTTTGAGACTCTGAAACAGAAGGTTCTTTTGCCGGAATTTGAACTGAATTAGAATAAAGAGGAGATCCATTGTAGCTAGCAGCTGCCTTGGCCATAGAAGGGACGGATGCTCTTGTTACTTTATATTGAACTTGATTTATTCCGGGAGAGTCTCTTCCAGTCACTGAAGGATCGTCATGTGTACTTGGAAGAACTGTAGAACTTGCTATTGTTGCCCCCACTATGGCCGAGTGTTCAATATCTAAATCGCTTAGTTGTTGTGCCGTAATTTCACTTCCAATAACAGAAACTGTGAGGATATCAGTTTGAGCATCAAACTCAGTAAGAAGTCTCGGCTTATTATTTAAAACGGGACACAGTCCTTGTTCCACTGCTGTATTAAAATTTTTGACTGCAATGGGTCCAAAAATTTCTTGGTCTTGTTTAAAAAAGTTTGCAAGCTGATTTGAATTAATTCTTTTTAAACCAAGACCTTCAACTTGAGAACTTTGGTTTCTCATTTCATCAATTTGCTCATTGATAAAAAGATTGACCTTGTTAAGGTAATGACGCCATTTTTGTTGAGTAGGGTCATGGGAGAAGTTATTGGTGGAGCAAGCTAATTGAGCATGCTCCTCATTAATAAGTTGTGTTTGGGCCAATATTCCAGAACAAGTTCGAGACTGAAAGATATTATAAGCATACTGACCATTTATTGATTGATTAAAAGCTTCAGGTGAGTCTTTGTTTGCATCTCCTCCACAAAGACAGGTGTCGTACATCGATGTCATAATTGTAAACAAGTCTGTGTCTCCAGATACTCCTGCTTGAGTAATCTCCGAAATCATTTTTTGATATTCTTGGGGATCATCTTTTTCTATTTTTTCTAGAGCTTTATTACATAGAAAACTTGCATTGAGACCGTGATCGGTCTCCGCTGTAACACATAAGGCTTGCCCTTTATATCTTCCATAAACATCAGGGTTACAAGCTATACTTGCATTTGAATTACAGTTATTAGAAGAAGGGATAAAAGAAACTTTATTGTCCTGATAAGAAATATTGAGTGTAGGTGTATTGTTTGATTGGTTTGAGCTAAAAGGTGAATATTTGTGAGCAATATCTTCAACAAAATATTTATATATATCAGTTTGTTTAAAAGACTCTTCATTATAGGGTGTGATTCCAGCTTGTTTTGCTAGATATTTTTTATAAAATGGTTGAGTAATTTTTTTGGGATGAATACATTTAGGTCTTTGAGAGTTTGGGTCAATTCTTGCGAATGAAATCCATCCAGCATAATAGCATTTTAATTGATTTGGGATACGTTTAAATAATTCATCATTGGCATGAGCTTGTGAAATAAAATGGTTTAATATTCGTAAGTAAGAGTGGTACTTTTTTCGCTTATCGATTTCTAGCTTAAAAAGACGGTCTTGGTATTCAAATTCAGCTAAAAACTTGTGAACAAGCTTTATAACCTGAGTTTGCTTTTGAGGTGCTAGGCTGACAAAATGATCATAAGTGATTGGCTTAGTCTGAGCTAATGCAGTTATCGAGCTTAAATAGATTAATAATAAACAAACTAGTACTCTCATAAATAAATAAACCACCTCAATATTCTTATCGGAAATGATCAGCTATTTCTTTACTTAGGATAGCAAGCTTTGATGATATTTTAGTCGTAAAACAGTATTTCAAGTACTTAGCATTTGTTAAGTCAGATTTCATCCTTTCATTTGCCTGTTATTTTAGGCACTTATGTCATTTTTTATCAGCTGGAATTCATTGACGCATTTAAAAGCTTTAGTTTAGAATTGTCACTATTGTTTTAAAAATTTCTTTTGGAGAGTTGTCTATATGGGTTGGTTTAACTCGGTAAAAAATCCTAAATTAAAAAATGCTAAAAAACAGAATGATAATATCCCTACGGGGCTTTGGAAAAAATGTGTGGGATGCGGTGAAGTTCTTCAATCTGAAAGACTAGCAGATAATCATAATGTTTGTCCCATCTGCGATCATCATTATAGAATTACGGCCACTGAAAGAATCAATATTTTATGTGATAAAGATAGCTTTGTTGAATATGCAAAGGATTACGCGACAAATGATCCTTTGAAATTTGAGGATAAGCATACTTATTCTACACGTCTTGAAAAAGCTATTTCCAATAATGGAAGAGATGATGGAACGATTTGTGGAGAAGCTAAAATAGATGGGCAGTCGGTTGCTATTGCTGTTATGGACTTTCACTTTATGGGAGGCTCTATGGGAGTTGTCACTGGTGAAAAAATTGCTTTAGCCATGGATATTGGATATGAAAAAAATATACCGGTGGTTGTTGTTTCTTGTTCTGGTGGAGCGAGAATGCAAGAAGGTATCTTAAGTTTGATGCAAATGGCGAAAACCTCAGCTGCAAGAAGACGTTTAAAGAATAATGGTATTGCTTTTATCTCTATCTTGACTGATCCGACAACGGGAGGCTGTGCAGCTAGCTTTTCGATGTTAGGCGATATCAATATTGCTGAGCCAAAGGCACTTATTGGCTTTGCAGGCCCACGAGTAATAGAACAGTCGATCCGACAAACTTTACCAGAAGGCTTTCAGCGTTCAGAGTTTTTGTTGGAGCACGGTTTTATTGACCGCATTGTACATAGAAAAAAAATGAAAGCAGAGTTATCATTTTTTATTAGTATGTTTGGAAATGAATCCTGATCTATGGCTTAAAAAGTTCTATAAAAATGAAGTTTTTTCGGGAAACTTTGAGCATTTAAAGCAACTCGTATCTCGTTTAGAACTTTTCCCTGAACAGTCTCAAATCATTACAGTTGCAGGGACAAATGGGAAAGGGCAAACGATTCGTCTTTTAAATCGAATTTTGGTCAGCCACCAAAAAAGATGTTTGTTATGGACATCTCCCCATCTCTTTAGTGTTTTGGAGCGCTTTCAGTTAAATTCACAAAATATTGATGTAAGGGAATTGTCAGAAATTTTCTTATTGTTGGAAAAAAAGCTCAACGAATTAAATGTGCGCATAAGTTATTTTGAATTTTTATTTCTTAGTTTTTTAATGTGGGCCAAAACTGTTAAGCCGGATTATTTATTGCTTGAAGTTGGTCTGGGGGGCCGTTTAGATGCGGTGAATACGTTAGATGCAGATTATTGTTTATTGACAAGTATTGGAAGAGACCATCAAGATATCTTGGGCCATAGGCTTGAAGAGATTTTAGCGCAAAAAGTAGGTGTCTTTAGAAAAAAAACTTATGTCATAAGTAGTTTAGAATTAGATTATTTAAGAAAGAAGACGGGACAACATGCTCAAAAAGTGTCATGCGAGTGGCAAGATTTATTTGACTTAGGTCTCTTGAGTAAAAGTGATCATTTTTCTAAAAGAAATTTTTTACTTGCTAAATATCTTGCAGAGAAAATACTTAAGCAACCTCTCAATGGACTTGATTTTAAAGACTTTATGAGTGCAAGGTATACGGCTAAGTTGCGAGGCGTTAATATCGTTTTTTTTCCTTCACATAATATTGATGGACTAAGAAAATTAGTTCAATTCTTGAAACAGGCAAAGTATACTAATGATATAAGTCTTCTTGTGTCTTTTAGTGATCGGTCTGCTTCAGAGCTTAGAGTTATGATGAAAATATTGCTAAAGAACTTTAAGAGAAATAAAATTTGGTTGTATCAATATTCTCATTTTAAGGCCATAAGTGAGGAAAAATTAACAGCAATTGCAAATGAAAATAAGTTAAAAGTTGTAAATGATAAAACATTATTTGAGTTATTTAAGGAAGAAGAAAAAGAACTCCTGGTTACAGGTTCTAACTATTTTTTATCTCAGTTTGATGTTTCCCTTCAACGTATTGGCCGACGTTAATACACTTCAGCTAAGAGTCAGTGATTCAGTTAGTATTTATTCAGAAAAAGCGTATCGTAGAGAGCAAGGAACATTTTTTGAAGCCGTTGGAAATGTTGTTATTTCCTCAGGAGATGATACTTTATATGGTGAAAAGGCAAGCTTAAATACCAAAACAGGACATGTACAAATTGAGGGAAGTGTCCGTTATATTGGGAAAAGTATAACTGTTTATGGCTCAAAGATTGTGTATAATATGTATTCTCAGTCGTTGGAGATGTATAACGCACAAATGATTACTCCTGAGTTTAGTATTATTGCAAGTAAGCTCATTAAAAAGTCTCAAGATGAATATCAAGCCATTGAAGCAGAGTTTACCACATGTCGAGACTGTACCGAGTCTTGGCAGATTTATGGTAAAAAAGTTGAAATCGAGCTGAATCAATATGTTCAAATTCATCATGCCTTGGTCAAAGTCAAAGGTATTGATGTCTTATATCTTCCTTATATTGCTCTGCCTATTAAAAATAAAAGAGAGTCAGGAGTTTTATTTCCCAAAGTATCAACCAGAAACTCTGAGGGTGTCCAGTATGAACAGCCCTTTTATTGGGCGATTGACCAAGATAAAGATTTTACTTTTACACCAACTTTTTTATCTCAAAGGGGATATGGTCTCGATCTTGAGTATCGGCACGTCTTATCTGAAAAATCATGGTTTGAATTTTCCAATAAAATGGTTCAGGATTTAATTTATTTACCAGAGAAACTTACAGATGACACATCTGAAACTTCTTATTTTAGACATTTTTGGGAGTTTGAAAGTCATCAGCAATGGAGCCATAGCCTCACTCAGCATTTACATATTTTAGGCTCTAAAGATTTGGATTTCTTTCGCGATTATTCTTATTTTACGGAAGACTATTTAAGGCGAACGGACTATGGGCTTGATATGTTTCTTGAAAAAAGATTTCAAGAGTACTCTCTTGGGCTAGAAGTCGATTATAAGCGAAATATACTTTTTTCTGATACTGAAGAGTTTGATACAAATTATGTTCAAACTCTTCCTAGTGTTTATTTCTCAATGCTACCTAAAATGATTTGGCAAACAAATGAGGATTATTTTTATAAACTTTCCTATGGGTTAGATGGAGACTTTTCTACTTTTAAACAAAATAAGCAAAAAGAAGATCAGTTTTTGAGAAATGCTCATCGTTTGGACTTAACACCTTATTTAGACTTAAATATTCTCAATAAAGGTCCTTTTATTTTAAAGTCAAAATATAAAGTTGATTATCAAGAATATACTTTTTTGGACGATGAAAATAAAAGGTTTTTTAAAGAATCAGGGCTTGTTTCGACTGAAGTAAGTTTTACAATTGATAAGATATTTGGTTTAGCCTATGAAGAAGTTTATGATTCTTCTGAATTGGCAGAAGAAGACTTGGAAAGGATTTCAGACAAAACGAATAAAAAAGATAATGTTCTCAACTCGACTATCATTGGTGACCTGCCTGGAATTGAGAGTATTTATACCAAAGAAAAGATTGATGTCAAAAGAAATAGTTATAGACATTCTCAGGAGTTTAAGTTTATTCACCATCAGCTAGTTCATGGTAAAGAACATGGGAATGAAACTTTTAATGAACAAATTAAAAATGAAGAAGGCTGGTTTGATTATCGGGATGCGATTACTGAAGATCTTTTGACACTTAACTCCGATGAAGCGAGAATAAAAATTCCTTTAAAGAATACTCTTGAATTTCAATGGAATAATGTTTTAGTAAAGAAAACTGCAAGACGCTTTCGATATAATGTAGATGAAAAATATTTAAAAGATAATTTTGAATATAAGCAACTTGGCTTTTTTAATATTTCACAAGGATTTTTGATGGATGGAAGTCAAGAGTCGGATCAAATCGAAGATAAATTAACTCGACTTTATTTACATTCAGGCTACCAAGCTAGTAGTTGGAATCTTAGTCTTAAAGATTATTTTATTCATCAAAGTGGTAATCATATCTTAAGTTTTTCTGGTCAAAAAAATTTTGATAGGCTGAGTTTTTTAACACAATATAATTTAAATACATTTTCAAATTCGAGTTTAAAAACATTAAAGATTGGAACTCAATTTAGACCATTTGATGTTTTGGGCTTTTCTATATTAAAAGAACATGACTTAGATAGCGATGAAAACATATCATCGATTTATCAAATGGATTTCATGCCACATAATAATTGTTGGATTCTAAATTTAAATTATAAAGAAAATATTGTTGAAAAACGTTTTGGTTTTAAGTTTAGATTTAATTTTGGCAATGAAGAGTTTAAAGAATATAGAAATAATTTTTTTAGTTTTAATCGGTTAGGCAAATGAATATTTTTATTTGTGATTTTAATGATAGTTTTACCTATAATATTTATTCTGAACTCAAAATCCTCTTTCCTCATGAGACGATAGAAGTTATTAAGTTTGATCGTGTTTTAAGTTTTTTACAAATTATGGCCTCTCAGCGAGATAACAAAGCCTTAATTGTTTTGGGCCCAGGTCCAGGACATCCTTTAGAGTATAAAT
>PAKC01000004.1 GCA_002706205.1 Halobacteriovoraceae bacterium | reverse complement strand
CTAATTATATTTCCAGTTTTAAACCTAAAAAAATGGCATTAGTTTTTGGTGTTTATAATTTTATGCAATTATTTAAAACAGACTTTAACCAATTTGCTGGAGGACTTTTAGAAGCATTAGGAAGGCTATTTCGCTCTAATATGATGGTTTATTTATATCCCTATAGGGAAGACAATAAATCAGATAAATTAATTGATTTGGATAGTATAAAGCTAGATAGTGAACAGCAGCTTCTCATTGAGTATATTATTAAGTCTGGTAAGGTCAAAGATTTAGTTGGCTATAATGATGAGCTCTTACATATATACTCACGTAAAGTTTTAACCATGATTCGTAATGATGAAAAAGGATGGGAAGAATTTGTTCCTGAAGAGATCGCTAAAACAATTAATGAAAAATGTTTATTTGGTCATCCCTGCAAGCATATTATTAAATAGCTTGTTGTTTTTTTATAAAAGCTTTTGCCTTGAGTAACTTCTTTTTTAATTGTTTATTGATTTCTTTTTTTAGAAATAAATACTCATGACCATTCATTTTATGTTTGCCATGAAACTGATTAAGCACTGTAAATGTATCTTTTTCTAAATACTGAGTAAGACATTTCTCAAGAAAGTATTTTGAATTTTTTTGGCAAAAGTTTTTTCTGGCCGTAACTAATTTTTTAACTTTTTTAGATGTTTTCATCTCAACATCTTTTAAAATAGCTTGTAGTTTTTGATCTACGTCTTGATAAGAAAACTGTTGTTTCAAATGTTCAAGCTCTACAGACTTGAAAGGACCATAATCCTTTTTATATTTATTAAGAACTTGATTTGCGTGAATATTATAACAAGCTTTGACTTTGGTCGTATTTAATTTGCAATAGATAAGAATTTGTTTAGGATCTTGATATTGGATAATATGAACAACTTCTTTATCTGTTGGTTTAACACTAGCTATTGATCTTGAAATTTTTTGCGGGGCTTTCCAATTTGTAAATAAACCTTGAGCCGCAAATTCATTTTTTTCACAACTCATAAAAAATATGCTCATAAATATGAGGATCGCAGTAGAAAGTCTGGTTTTTGAAAGCTTTGTTATGGCCTGCATAGAAAATGATCTCCTTCAAAAATAAGTCGTTCTTTTTAGCTATCGGTAGATATTGGTAAAAACTTAAGTCTTTAGCTCAGATAATAATTGCCTTATGTGGGCCATTATTCTAAGTTATTAATATTATGCGTATTAAAATCTTTCAGTCTCCTTATCATGATCCTTATTTAAATCTGGCCTACGAGGATTGGTTATTAAAGAATATAACTGGGGATGAGCTGATTGTTTTTTTGTATTCAAATTCACCAAGTATTGTTTTGGGCAGATTTCAAAATCCTTGGTTAGAATGTGATATTCAAAAATTGCTAGAGTCTGATGTCAAATTAGTACGTCGTCAAAGTGGTGGAGGAACTGTTTATCATGATCTTGGGAATTTAAACTTTTCCTTTATAAGGCCTACACGTGATCACCATAAAGAGATTAACAATCAAATTCTAATTAAGGCATTAGAAAAAAATAATATCATGGCCTATAGCTCAGGACGCTCTGATATTCTGGTCAATCACAATGGACCAAAGAAAATCTCTGGTGCTGCCTTTAAGCAAAAAAAAGATCGTTCTTTTCATCATGGAACAATGTTAATTGATACAAAGCTGGATAAGCTCAATGGTTTGTTAAAAAGTAAACATCGAGACATTCAAGGCAAAAGCATTGCATCTAATCCAGCTAAAGTTGTTAATCTTAAAGATTTAAATCCTAAATTATTAGCGCAAGACTTTTTTGACTCGCTAAAGACTTCTCTAGAAGAATTTTATCAAACCCAATGCGAATTCATTGACTTTACTACAATGGCCTATGACCAAAAGTATTTTGAATCACTAAGATATTGGGATTGGCTTATTGGTGAAACCCCTTACTTTGAATTAAGTCGGGAGGTTTTGGGTCTTGAAATTGAGTTAAAAGTTAAAAAAGGAAAAATTCACGAATTGAATCTTTATTCTGAAGATGTTTTTGCCATGTTACTTAATGAAGTAAGTTTATCTTTAAAGGATTGTTTATTAAAAGCTGAGACATTTGAGCAGATTGAGTATGATTTATTAGAGAATTTCTGTGCTCATAAAAAAGAACTCAACATTATTTTCAGTCATTTGAGAAGTTTAGATCTATTTAACTTTTAATGGGCCACACAAGTCGAACAACCACCTTCAGAGTTTGCTGGTGCAACGCTTAAATCTTTAAACTCCCAAAGATCAGCATACTTGTTGTTTATATAAGTACATGCAAGTTCTAAAGTATTGAAATCTTTAGTAAAAACTTCATTATGGTTTTGATCGATAACTGTGACGACGTAAATGAGTTCATTGGCCGTTTGTGGGGAGGCCGCAAGTCCTATGATGGCCTTGTATTTTTCACTGATATATTGGGCCGTATTCCAGTTAAATTGATTAAATTGTGTATTTGTTTCCATGGCGTCCTAATTTATAGAAAAATGCATCATTTTTCTTTACAAACTTAGCATAAAAATAGTAACTTACCAATCCTTAAGAGTAAGATTGTAATAAATCAATAAGAAGTAATGGAGGATATATGGCAAAGGGGCCAAGAGTAATTGTAACATTAGAATGTACAGAAGCAAGAAAGATCGGGAAGTCACCTTCAAGATACACAACGACGAAGAATAAAAAGACTCACCCTGAAAGATTAGAGTTAAAAAAGTATAATCCTTTTTTAAAGAAACATACGGTACATAAAGAAATTAAATAGTTTCAATAAACAATACAAATTGAGATGGCCACCAATATATAGAGGTGGCCTTTTTATATGAAAGATTATCCATTTTCTTTTTCTACTCTTGATGAGTTTTCAAATAATGATCCTTACAACTCAGTACCTGCTGAATATACAAAACTTTTGAATGAGTTAAATCATTTAAAAAAAGTATTAAATTTTCCTGCTGTTGAAGAAAATATTGGGCATTTTTTTCAGTTTTTCATGCCAATCTTAAAGCCACAAAAAATCTTTGAAATGGGTTCTGGTTATGGACATAGTGCATTTTGGTTTTTGTTGGGTGGCCAGCAGTGGATTGATCAAATTATTTTAACTGAAAAAAGAAATGATTTAAAAGAATTTTATCATAATTTATCTTGGCCAACTTCATGGTTAGAAAAATTAGAGTATCATCAAGATGATGCCTTTCATATTATTGAACAAGTCGATCAGCTTGACCTGGCCCTTGTCGACGGTGTTAAGGCCAATTATTTAGACTTTTTAAATATACTAGAAAATAAAATGAGCTCTCATGGCCTTGTCTTTATTGATAATTCTTTTTGGAGAGGTAGCTTTTTAGATGAGCATGTCGTGGCAAAAAAGCAGACGGCAAAAAAAATAGCTCAGCTACATGCCTTTATAAGGGAGAGTTCAAAATGGGATGCGGTCTTTATTCCATTTAAAGATGGATTGACTTGCCTTCGTAAAAAAAATTAGTTTCTTATATCAGAATATCTAATGGAGAAACGATTTAAAAAATTCTTGCTTATGATATAAGGATAAGGTCGATCAGAAGCAGTCATAATAAAAAATTGTTTATTCTCAAGTTTAAGATCACTGATAGAGCGAATGAGGTGAGTGACTTTGTAGTCAACCGTCTTCCCATTATTTAAAACAACTTTAATTCTATAAAGGGGAGCTTTTAAATAATTGTTGATGAAATTTTTGAGCTTTTCGTCTTGTTTATCAATAATCATATGAGTTTTAGTCTTTAAAATATCTTCGATGGCCTTGGCTACTCTCGTGTTGTTTACAACCTTATATTTTTTTGCCATCCAAGAACCTTGGTTTTGCGAAAAGTGATTATAGGGTTGAGAGTTTTTGTTGTGATAAAGTTTAAACTCTTTAATTTTAGCAAGCTCCATCGAGAAAATCTCTGACTCTATAAAATCAGATAATTCTAGAGCGGCTAATTTATTTTCAAAAAGTTTTGTTTGATAAATTCGATTATGCCCAGAGACAGTTAAGAATGAAGTATTATCAATAGGATTAATAAGGCCTATTTTGACATTTATTTTCTCTTGATCTTTAGAGATGAGATTGATGTCCATCACGGGACGATCCAATGAAAAGCTTTGAAAATTAATAGGCTCATGCTTATGGATCGTAATGATTTTAATATTGGCCAGTGTGTTTATAATTTGTTTGATTGTTTTTTCTTTTGCGGGAACGACTCTGGGTTTTTGTAAGTACCAACCATCTTTTTCTTTTTTGACACTAAATTCACCTAGACGGTTTTTAAAACTTAGAGCATCAATATTTTCAAGAAATCTTTGATCTACAGGCGATTTTGTTAAGTCGATTGTTGCTTTTTGATAATGGACATCTTGAAAAAATTCAATAAAGCCAAAAAAAGAAACAATTAAAAGAAAAAAAATACTTGTTAGCCATGTCGAAGCAAGGTTTCTGGTTTTAAGCGAATAACCTTTCATTTAAAATCCCAAATCATCAAAATCATCATCATCTTCATCTTCATTTGTTGGGCGCTTGAGCTTTTTAGGCGGATCAGGAATTTCGGGCTCAATTGAGGTTAAGAAGTTTCTTAATTGGGACCTCTCATTTGGAAATTTGTGTAGAAACTTAGCTTGCACTCTAAATTCTGGTTTGGTCTGTGAGATGATACGAGACTTTCTGCCAATATTACTTGAAGCCGTAACTTCTGCTAAAAGATAAAAGGAGCTTGGGATCACAAATTCAATAATTATATTTTGTCCGTAAATAAAACCCTGCTGACAAAAAATCATTACTTGGTCCATCTGGATATCTGATAAAAGCATAAAGCCATGAGTTATCTTTGATTCATCCGGCATGACTCTTTTAAATGGTTTTTGAGGGACATCTTGAGCAGCATTTTCTTGCTCAGCTTCTGCAGGTGCAGCTTGATCGGCCAGCATTTGAGCTGCAAGCATGGCGGCTTCATCATCTTCTTCGTTAGCACTTTCTTGTGTTTCACTATCTTGATTCTGTAATTGAGCCTCATCTGAGTCTTGTTCTGGTGAAGCTTGATCTTTTTGATCTTCACTATTCTCTTCTTCTTGATCACCACCTAAAGCGGCCATCATCGCCATAGCGTCATCGTCTAAAGGGTTGCCTGAAGAATCTAGATTAGCATCAGCAGCAGAATCTTCATTCTCAGAATCAGTCGACTCTTCTTGGAGATCCCCATTTAGTAAACTTGTGTAGTAGTTTTTAATATCATCAATATTGACTTCTGTATTAGAGTCTTGATGCTCGGTAAGCCTTTGAGCTATGGCCGCTTCGATTTCATCTCTAAGTTTCCAAACTTTGACTTGGATTTTTTTAACTTCTACTGGGTGATTACTTTTATTAATTATATTAGACATACTCAAATGATCTTATATTTTTCAAAAAATATCCAGTAGATAGAAACTTTAGTCTTTTTTTTTTGATGCGACGCGCATAGTTTGTCTTGCCCTGATTATTTTTGTTGCAGTTCGATATAAAATATTTCTAACACACAACAGTAGAGATTAATAAGGAGATTTAAATGAAATTTGCTAGTAAGGCATTCTTATTTTGTTGGTTATTCCCAAGTCTGGCCTGGTCTATCAAGCCTGCTGATTTGCGTCATCCCCATATTCCTGGTGAGGTTTTAGTTAAGCTTAAAAAAACGGATGGTGCTTTTAATAAAGCCTATTCACATTTGGTAGATGAGCATTTTAATTTGAGTTTTGGCAGCTATGCTGTTTTAAAATTCGATAGCAAAGCTGATTTAGTTGAAACGATTAATAGCTTAAATAATAATCCTGAAGTTGAATATGCTGAGCCTAATTATCTTTATTTTACTAATACCAGTGATCCAAAGTTTGATCAATTATGGGGTTTAGATAATCGGCTAAGGCCTTCGGTAGATATTAACGCCCTAAGGGCCTGGGATGTATCTAAAGGATCTCGTAATATTAAAATTGCCGTCATTGATACAGGGCTAGATTATCGTCATGAAGATTTAAGAAATAATGTATGGACTAATACTGCCGAGCTTAATGGAAAGCCAGGTAAAGATGATGATCAAAATGGTTATATTGATGATGTCTATGGTTATGATTTTGCTAATAATGATAATGATCCTCTAGATGGGAATGGCCATGGGACACATTGTGCTGGGACAATTGCAGCTGAGCATGATAATGGGGTTGGTGTTGCTGGGGTGATGGCCCAGGCCCAATTGATTGGAGTTAAGTTTTTAAAGGATAATGGTTCTGGAAGTACCTCTAGTGCTATCAAGGCCATTGATTATGCAGCTAGACTAGATGTTGATATTATGAGCAACTCCTGGGGCAGCGAAGCTTATTCACAGGCCTTAAAAGAAGCTATCGAGAGGACAGCTGCGAAAGGAATTATTTTTGTTGCTGCTGCCGGCAACTCAAATACAAATAACGATACTCAAGCACATTATCCTGCTAGCTATAAGGTTGATAATATCATTTCTGTCGCTGCTCATAATAACAAAGATCAATTAGCTAGTTTTTCATGTTATGGAGCAAATTCTGTCCACGTTGCGGCTCCAGGACAGGATATTTTATCCACGACACCAAATAATCGTTACGATTCTTATTCTGGAACATCTATGGCAACACCTCATGTTTCAGGTGTAATTGGTCTTTATTTAAGCCACCATGGTAAGACAGACGTTTCAACGGTAAAAAAGGATTTAATTCAATCCTCGATTTATGCTGCTGCCTATGGACGTAAAACAATCTCAGGTGGCCGTGTTGACGCTTATGAGTTTTTAAACCAGTCTACCATGCCAAGACCAGCTAAACCTGAGCCTAATGCTTGGAGAAGGCAAACAGTGACTCGTTTTGAATCAAAACATCCCTATCGCAACCAAGCTGATTATCAAAAAACTTACCGCGTCTCAGGAGCAAAATTTGTAAGAGTGCTTTTGTCTAAGTTTGATTTAGAAAAAGACTACGATTATATCAGTATTTTAGATCAAAGCGGAAACTCAATTCAACGCATCGATGGCAAAGGGCGAAATAAACAGTCAGAATATGTCGAAGGTGATGAAATTACTGTGAGATTTGAATCTGACTCTTCTTTAGCAAATTGGGGCTTTCTTATAGATGAAATTGAGTATATAAAATAGATGTATTATTTGATTTTTAAAGTTGAGGTGATGTTGTGGACAATACGGTTAATGCCCAAAAATATCCTAAAAGCTCTATAGGAACTCAAATAGATGCTGAGGAAAAAGACTTAGAAGTTATAGAAAAATATAATTGGATAGGGTGGTTTTTTATTACCTTTTTTGGAACCACTCAAAATCCCTATTATTTAGGCTTTAAGTGTAAAAAAACAGGTGAGCTTTTTGCAGAAATAACTGATAAAAAAGAAATTGCCCATTATATGCTTTATCGTAAAAAATAACTTGCTTTTATTTTATAAAGTTTTGAAAAAGAGTAATAATTTCATCTAAGCTTGTTCTCTATTTTTTTCTTTAGTAATTTGCTAAAAAATCAATGGGGAACAATGAAATTTTGCTTGAGCTTATTCTTTCTTATCTTATTAAGCTGTGGCCCTAAGCCTAAGCAGGAATCGTTAAGTTTTAAAAAATTTGAGGTGGGTGGGACTCCCATTGACTTGTACAAACAAGACAAAGAATGTTTGAGCATTTTTAATGCGGATGAGATACCATCATTTCATATTCCAAGGTTTTTAAATGGGACATTTGCATTTGTTAAAATGAGCTTTAAGGGCCAACTTAGGGATAATTATGTTTTGAGTCCAGTTAAGGCTCCGATTGCTAAAAGTTATTATGCTACGACAGGTTTAATTGATGCTAAATTAAAGTATAACGGACAAAAATATGGACATACCCAATATTGGCTTAGATGGAAAAACAAAGGAAGCCTTCTTGATGTTTGCCCAGCAACAAATTCTTATTTGCGTAATAGTTTTGAGTCTGCCGGTTTAAGTGTTTCAGATAGTATTCATAAAGCTTATCAGGGGATTGTTCAAACGGGTCAGTTAAAGCAAATAGCTCCAATAGATGTTGTTGTTGGAGCAAAAATTCGAGTTTCACAAAAATTTTACGGAGGCAGAAGTCATAAGACTCAAAGATTATCTTATATGACAGATAATGCCTTTTATGCACCATCAGAACAAAAAATAGTTTTTCTTCCCCAAAGTGAAGAGGAAAAAGCAAGCTCGGCCAATGCTCCATTTTGGGAGATTCCAATGGTCGCTGCGCATGAGTATGGACACCATGTTTTTCATCAAGTCATGAGTGCTAAGAGTTCTTCAGCACTCAAGATCGTTCATTCTTATGGATGCTTTAAGGCCCATATGGATTATAAAATTCTTTATGGCAAAGTTGGTAAAAAAGCCTCAGCTGAGTTTGCTTTAGGTGCAATTAATGAAGCTTTTGCTGATTTAATTTCTTATTATACTTTGTCAGAAAAAGAAAGTTCTTTAACTAAGGTTCAATGTTTTGCAAAAAATAGAGATGTTGGCTCAGAAACTTTTATGGATGAGAGCTTAAAGGAGTTTAGTGTTACGGCAAGAATTTATATGGATAGTACCTATAAGTTTTCAGATGATAGAAATTGCAATACTCCTAATTATCAAGAAATTCACGATGTCGGTGCTATTTTTGCTTACCAGGCAGATCAGCTACTAAGCCAGGTGCTGGCCGAGAAAGAGATGAAATTAAAAGTTTTACTAAAATGGTTAAAAGTTTTTGCTATTAAAAAGAGTGACTTTAAGACAAGTTCTGTAAGTGTTTATATGTTTAGATCTTTGGAGTTATTAAGAAAATTGGCCAGAGATTATTTAAACGAAGAATTTGGAGCAGTCGATTGTCAAAGCTTAAGGAGAGCTTTTCCGTATACATCTAATGATGAGAATTATCGTTGTAAATACTTATAAACAAAAAAAGGCCTTAATGAAAAGGCCTTTTGTTATAAAAAAAATAATTTGTTTTTAAGCTTGTGGTCCGTACTTTCTCAAAAACTTAGAAAGAGATCCTAACTTGTCTAGAGTTCTAATTGCCTTAGCTGAAAGCCTTAGCTTTACTGTTTTACCTGTTTCTGGATCAAAAACTCTTTTTGTGTGCAAGTTAACTTCTTGTTGCATTTTTGTTTTAATATTTGAGTGAGAAACTTTATGTCCTTTAAGTCTTCTTTTTCCTGTTAAATCACATGTGCGGGCCATAATTATATCCTTTTAAAATTGAAATAATATTCTTTTTTAAGAGCAGATAAAGTACTTGTTTAATTACAATAATGCAAGTCATAAATGAAAAGAATTTTAAGGAGGATTTTTTAATAAATCTTGCCTACTTAGTTTAGTTATTATTAAATTATTGGCATATAAATCACTTTTTAAGGAAAAAAAATGAGTATTAAGCCTTTGAAATTAAAAAATACACTTTATGACGCACCTGCTGGAGCACCAAAATATCCGATTGAGATTAAAGATGGTAGTTCTAAGCAAGTGACTTGTGGTGATCCGCGTTATACAAGGGCTTTATTGGCCTTGATGAATTTAGGTGCTGTTAATGGAGGAGCGGCTTGTCATTGGGGTGGTCCTGCGGCCATGGCAGAATGTATGAGTGCCTTACATGGGATCATGTTTCAAAGTCAGAAGTGGTATGACAAATATAATTTTATTAATGATATTGGCCATGCTGAAAATGGGATCTATGCTCTGAGAGCGAATTTGGGTTACGGAGATTTAGATTTAAATGCCCTAAAAGGTTTTCGTTCAGTGAACTCTAAGCTTACCGGCCATGGTGAGTCGCATCTTTATCCAGAAGGAGTTTTGTTAAGCAATGGACCTTTGAGCTCATCATTAGCTCAGGCTCAAGGTCTGGCCTATGCTGATAAACTTACAGGCTCTGAGCGCACGACTATTGTTTCTATAAGTGATGGGGCCATGATGGAAGGTGAGGCTAAAGAATCTTTAGCCGCTATTGCTGGTCTAGCAAAAAAAGATAAGATGAACCCTTTTGTACTTATTTTATCAGATAATAATACAAAGCTTTCAGGAAGAATTGAAGCCGACTCTTTTGATATGCAAGCAAGCTTTAGCATTATGGAGCAATTGGGTTGGGAAGTTGTAAAAGTTGAAGAGGGTAATAATTTACAAGAGTGTTATCTTGCCTTAGAAAAAGCGCTTGAATTGGCGAAAAAGCAAAAGCATGTTTTTGTTTGGCTTAAAACAATTAAAGGTTATGGTGTAAAAAATACTGAACTTTCTCATAGTGGAGGGCATGGTTATCCCCTTAAAGCTTATTCTGATGAAATATATCCTTTTTTAGAAGAAGTTCTAGGAGATGAAATTCCCGATGAGCTAAAGCAATGGGCCAATGAGCTGTTGGAAAAGCCCAACAGTGAATCCAATAAGAAAGCTAATATAAAAAAAGAGAAGGCCCAAGCTGGTTTTGCAAGGGCGGCGGTCCAAGCAGTCAAAGAGGGTTATCCTGTTTATTCTGTCTCAAGTGATCTCCAAGGATCAACGGGAATGAAGGGATTTCAAACTGAGGTTCAAGAACATTTTGTTGATGTGGGAATTGCTGAGTCAAATATGATTGGCCATGCTGCAGGTATGAGCCGCGCAGGTTTTATTCCTATCGTTGATACTTTTGCAGCCTTTGGAGTTACTAAGGGGAATCTTCCTCTTATTATGGCCTCATTATCATCTTGTCCGATGATTGCTGTTTTTTCTCATATAGGTTTCCAAGACGCTGCTGATGGAGCTTCTCACCAATCACTTACTTATTTAAGTGCTGTCAGCTCAATTCCTAACACTAACGTTATTATTGTTTCTACTTCTTATGAAGCTGAAACTTTAATGTTAGCTGCAATTAAGGACATTGCTCAAGCACGGCAGGCAGGGAAAACCGCAGAGTCTTATATTTTCTTTGTGGGAAGAGAAAACTTCCCTCATAAACTTGAAAGTCAAAATCCTCAATTTAAGAAAGCAGATGTTCTTAAGCAAGGGGAGGATGGTGTTATTGTTTCAGCAGGCCCATTATTGTTTAAAGCAATTGAAGCGGCAGAAATATTACAGGAAAAAGGGCATTCAGTTAGTGTTGTGAACCTTGCTCATATTAATCGGCCAGATGTGGAGACTATCGGCAAACTTTTAAAAGGTGGCAAAAAACTTTTAACTTTAGAAGAGCACCAGCTTACAGGAGGAATGGGGGCGATGCTATCTCATGCCTTATTAAAAGATGGCCATGAGTTTAAACTCGGTAGTTTGGGTGTTAATGGAGAGTTTGGACGGTCGGCTTATAAAGCGGATGAGTTGTATACGCTTCATGGCTTAGATACTGATTCTATTGTAACAAGTTTCTTAGAGCTATAATGTTTCTTTGAGATATTGATCAATTTGTGAGAAATAATTTTGTGTAATTTCTGGACTGTTCAGGTGGGGATGATGAGTTGCTCCTGAGAGCTCTATTTTTTTCACATTAGGGAAATGTTTGTTATAGAACTTATATGTACAATTACTATCGACAATTTTATCTTGAGTCGAAATGAAAACAAGTATTTCTTCATCAGATAAAGTATTTAAATTTTTCATTTTTTTCCAATAGATTTGAAATTGTTTAAGCCAGTGCACTGGAATTGATTGGCCAATCAAAGGGTCTGTATTTTTTATTTGTTGATATTCTGGAGAAACGATTCTTTCTAGGCGCTTAATTTTAGAATGAAAAGGTAAAAAGAATAAAAGTGTCTTTATTAATGGCCACATGTAAGGACGAACTAAAGGTGCAGTAAGAATTATTTTATTAAAAGGATGTGAGTCACCAGGGTTATCTAATAAAAAACTAGTGATGCCAATGGCACCAGTACTATGACACCAAAAAAGGCAATCTTTTTGAGGAGGGATAAGTTTTATGATGGCCTCAAACATTAGGCGATAGGTTTGAAAATGATCAATATCGTAGTGTTCACCGCTTGAGAGCCCATGGCCAGGAAGGTCAAAGCAATACACTTGATAGCCTTGAGCAAGAAAATGGTGAATATTTTTTTTTACATAAGCACAATGTTCGGAAAAACCAGGAATGACAACAGCTAATTTCTTCGTATCATCACCAAAAATATGTTGAGCAAGTTTTTGCTTAGTGGAACTATAGTCATAGTAAGTAACTTTTTCTAGTCGATAGGAGAAGTTTGGGAGGCTAAAGTATTGATCATACATCTTCATCTCTTTTGACAGTAATGGGAATTTTTATATAAGCTAGTTCTTGTTTATCAGTTAAAAAATGTCCCCCATTAATATTGAATTGAATACTTGGAATTAAAAGTTTAGGGGGAGATAATTGAGTATCCCTTTTTGTTCTAAAGTCTACAAACTCGTTCATTGTGGTATTACCATTGAGATGAATATTATTTTTTTTGGACTCAGCAATTGATGTTATATTTTGGATTTTACGGCCATTGGGAGCATAGTCGTGCCCAACATAAACTTTTGTTTTTTGGGGAAGTTTATAAAGTTTATGATAAATAGAGTGATAAAGATTAGTAGCACTTCCTTGGGGAAAATCACATCGACCTGTTCCAAAGTCAGGCATAAAAAGAGCATCTCCACTAAAAAGATGTTCTTCAATTTTTAGGCAAGCACATGCTGGAGTATGGCCAGGGGTTGAAATGATTTCTATTAAGGCATTACCGAGTTTGAGTTGACTTTTTTCATTTAACAACAGATCAAACTGACTTCCATCAGTACTAAGAGCAGCTAATTTAAAAATATCTTTAAATGTGTTTTGTACTTTGATTATATTCTCATGAATGGCCGTTTTTGCATTGGGGTATTTTTGTTTTAAGTAGGCCAGGCTGGTTAAATGATCTGCGTGGGCATGGGTTTCAATAAAATATGTCGGAGTAAAACCCTCTATCATTCTAAGTAATTGCTTATAGCTTTCAAAAGATATTTGTCCTGTTTCTGCCTGATAGTTTAAAACAGGGTCAATTACGATAGCTTCTTTTGTAAGCAAGTCTTTTACAAGATAAGTGAATGTATTTGTTTGCTCATCAAATAAGTTTTCTACAATAATTTTTGTCATAATTTATCTTCTCTATTTTTTTCTTTTAAGACAAGTTGCCTGGCCCTTTTTCAATTGAAATTCTTTGTTATACTAGAATGAAAAGGAGTTTTAATGGAGACAAAAAGAATTACTGATATTCCTGGAATGCTATATTTATGGAAAGTTGATGATATTTACTTGGCCGGTCAGCCAGATGCAAACTCTTGGGAGCATATTAAAAATTTAGGTATTCAAAAAATTATAAATTTACGAGACGAAAATGAAATGGACTTTAGTGGTGAAATTAAAGTCGTTAAAGAGCTTGGAATGGATTATGTTCAGTTTCCCATTGTTAAAGGTGGTGGATTACTAGCAGACAACTGCCAAAAGCTTAGTGAGATAATACAACAAGATACTGGACCACATTTTATTCACTGTGGATCTGCCAATCGCGTTGCGGGGTGGTTAATCACTCATTTGGTTCGTTACAAAAATATGGACTTTGAAAAAGCGGTTGAGATTGCCCAAGAAAATGGACTTTCTAATCCAGGGTTTATTGATCAAGCTCAAGAGATTATAAAAAACAGTTAATTTTAAGAACACCAACCTGCGGCAACAAGTCTAGTCCCAGAAGTTACAGCATTAATTTTATGTTCATGGCCTGCATGGCCAGTTTGAAAAATAATAATTGTTCCATAAGAAGGGGTCGGGATTTTAGCGCTTTGAGTTTCTCCTTTTTTGCGAATTTCTAAAATGCCTCCTTGGGATGGAGGAGTAAGAGTTAAGGAGAGAGAAAAAGCTAAGACTCTAGAGCCATCATCATGCCATATCCCATCTTCTTCCCATTCATTTGCGCTTTCTCTTAAAGAGAGAATAAACTCTGTTGATGAAAATTTTGTAAAATTTTGAAGATATTTAAAGAGTGATCCATTGGGTCTTAACAATTTTTCAATTATTTGATCAATTTTTTGATAGTTTTTTTGCTTAACTTGGACAAATAACTCGTTGGGTAAATCAAAGCTTGACAGGCAAAAGCCTTTGTTTTCAAGGTCATATTGACACTGTGAAATATTTTTACTTAGACTGGCGCTCATAAAGCTTTAATTTACTTTGTTTTTTATCAAAGGGCCATATTGTCTCTAGAGGATTTTGATATAATGATCTAAGCTGAGCAGACTTCAAGATATGATGCTTGGAGCCACTCAGAAAAGGAGTTTTTTATGTAGAGTCTTATATCAAAACAAAAGGCCCAAGTTAACTGGATGAGATTTAATTCAACTTTTGTTATCGAAGTGACAAGAGGAGGGGATGTTTTCACCTCTACAGCAGTTGCTCTAGGGAAGAGAATGCTCCTTACTGCTGCTCATTGTGTTGATTGTGCTGAGGAGATTGCTTTAATTGTAGGGGAAGATTACCGCAGGCCAGATTCAGTAAAAGCTGTTCACCATTGGGTTATTCATCCTGGCTATAATCCTGGAAAATCTTTTTATCAAAATGATTTGGCCATTATTTATTTAGATGAAGATCTTCCGCATTTTACTGCACTTGAGGTGATAGCAGATCTTCCAGAATTAGATCAAAAATGTTTTTTAGAAAGAATTGGATTTGGGGGTAGAGATAATCATAATATTCGAACTTGGACCAACCCAAGTTATATGGGAACAACTTTTGATAAAAAGAACTTTATCCTAAAAGATGAATTAAGTGTTGTAGGTGATTCTGGAGGACCTGTTTATAAAGAAGAAGAAGGTCAGCTTAAGCTTATTGGGATTCATTCCACCCTTGAAGGAGATAACCGGACATATGTGGTGAACCTTAGTTGTTATAAAGATTGGATTGAAGGACATCTTGAATATAAAAATGTCGTTTAATCTTCCATACAAAGATATATTTTTTCTTCAGGATAATATCGACAAAGCATGTCTTTAACTGAGTTCATCATCCACATTCTCATCGGAAGATTGTAGCGAACTTTATTGTCAAAACTTTTAATATAGTCTTGCTTTGTTATGGGAGAGTCAGGATAGTTTTTTTCGACTTCATGGTAAACATCTTTAGTGAATCTTACTACACCCAAAGAAATATATCCTAGTTGTTTAGACGGCAAGATATTTTTTATTTGTTCAATAAGTTCATTATAATTTTCTTTAAAATGATCTTGATAAATCATTGGATCAAAATGCAGCCCGATTTTATAACCGTGTAAGACAAGCTTTTCAATTGCCTTTAATCGGGCCTTTAAATTAGGGCATTTAAAATCAAATGCTTTTGCCCCTTGTGTTGTACTTAAAGTAAAACTAACATAAATATTTGATAAAGGTTGTAACTGGAGCAATGGGCGAATATTGACCGCCTTTGTTCTTAATTCCAATTTATTAGTAGGATGTTGTTTAAAAAATTCAAAATAATCGGGAAGCTCATTGGTGATATGAGACAGGGCCAAAGAGTCAGAGTATTCACCAGCATGAAACCAAGCTTGAGGATGGATTTTGGCCAAAGATTTCATTTCATCAATAATATCCTGGTGATTAACAAATAACACGACATCAGGGGTATTAAAATAGCCTTGCAGATAACAATATTGACACTCATAAATACAATTATAAGCATGAATATAATAAAAATGTTTTTCTGAGCCTAGCCCGTAGGCATTGGGAGCTTCTTTTACTTTTTGTCCTTTTTTACCTCCAATAAACAAATCCAATGTGCTTCTTTTGTGTAAATAAGGTTTTTTGACTCGGCCCCAAATATCATCAATATTATCAATTTCTTTTAATTCTTGGTAGTTGAGTGACTTTAGAATATGCACTGTTTTGGGATGTCGCAAATATTCTTTTTCTACAAAGACATTTCTAAACATCAATCTTTCCTTGCCATACTTTTTCGACATCTTGAAATTGAAAACCTTTAAGGGTTTTAGTGAGGTTTTCTATGTTTTTCTGATCATTAATTTCCATCTTTAATACGAGTTTTCTTTGGTCTAATTTGGGATCATAACTGATATTTGCTCCAATCTTTTTAAAAGGAAGAAAAAGATTTTCTAAATAATGGGTAAACTTTTGATTAAGAGGATTCACTATAGCTTCTAGTTTTGAAATCAGCTTATTTGCCTTTTGCTTATCTTTTAATTTTTTAAAACTCTCTTCTTTTTCCAGCTCTTCTAAGGCGTAGGCGATACTTTGGGGATCTAGTTTTTGTTGGAGAGTTTCAAGGCGCTTTGTTTGAGTAAAACTAGTGTGAAAAGAGAGGTCTAATTGCTGGGATTTTTTTATGGCAGGGATTTGTGCTTGATTTTTATTTTGATTGAAATGTTCCAACATGATTTGTGAGTATTCTTTTGCCTGGTTTTTGAGTTCAAAACATTGAGTCTGCTCATTGGCATAGTCTGAAACAAGTTTATACGCCCTAAGGGGAAGTTTATACTGTCTTGCAATTTTTCCAATGGCCCAGAGCTCTCTATCTACCAAATCAGCAAAGGCACTCATTTGATCGGCATCTTCGTTATTTAAGACTCTTTTATCACTGCTAATACAGTCCAAGTGTCTAGTTGAAGCCATGACAGGATAGGAGTGAAAAATGGGTTTGTTGCCAAAATAAGCATAGCTAGTTCTAATAGGGTAAAGAGTTTTAATCTCTAATTTTTTATTGAGAGCGCCTGCAATCCCGTAATTGATAATTTCTTGAAAGTCATATTGAGCGATATAATATGGAAGTTTTGTCATGACTTCTAAATGCCCTTCTCCAGTGATTAAAAGTGCAAGATCATGATTGTGATAGAACTCGTTATTACGAGTTTTAAGCTTAAGGGCTTGGATAAATTGTTGGGCCTCACCTCTGTGGGCAATACAGATTAACTTCATGCTGCATTTTTAGAGTTTAAAAGGCTTTTTGTAAAGAGATGGCCTTACATATCATTTTTTTCTGGGTATTTATGGCCTATGCAGGCAAATAAGAAAATTGTTTTTGGTGGTGCGGCTTTAAGTGGAAAGGGTGGTGGCTATGGCTTTGGGTCTATAGAAAAACCGATGGAGCTTTTAGACTATGCTTTTGATCAAGGAGTTCGTCTCTATGATACTGCTCCAATCTATGGTTTTCATCAATCAGAGCAGCTTTTAGGCGAGTGTTTTGGCCAAAAGCGAGAAAAAGTAAAAATCATTTCTAAGTCGGGAGTAGGCTGGCACGCTAATAAAAGGGTGAACATGTCTAATGAGCCTAAACAGACAAGACAGATGTTAGAAAATTCTCTTAGGGCCCTGAGCACAGATTATATCGATATCTATATGATTCATTGGCCTGACTCGAAAATTGATATTCGCTATCCCCTAGAAGTTTTAGTTAAGGCAAAAGAGCAAAAAAAAATTCATGCAATTGGGCTTTGTAATACTCATTATAATGATTTAGTTCTTGCCCAGGAAGTGGCACAAATTGAATATCTGCAATCAGAGATTAATTTGTTTAATAATCAATTAGAGTCACTAAAAGAATTAATTCAAAAATCTTCTATACAAACGATGGGGTGGGGGAGTTTTGATAAAGGTATTCTTGCAGGATCGGTTCATGCTGATAGAAAGTTTGAAAAAGATGATGCTCGTTCATGGGCCCCTTGGTGGAAAAAATCGAAGTGGAAAACCAAGGTGGCACAAGTAGAACAATTGGAGCAAAAATATGGGCTTAAAATAAAGAATTACGCACTTGCTTATGCTTTAGATCATGCAGACTTTTCTTTAGTTGGAATGAAAACTAAGCAACATATTGATGATATTTTAGCTATGACACAAAAGCATCTCAATGAGGGGCTAGATTATTCACAGATTTTGGATGATATCCGTGATAAAAATTAGTGTTATTATCCCCACATATAATCGGGCCTATAGTTTAGAACGGGCGATTAAGAGTGTTCTGACTCAATCGTTTCCTTATTATGAATTAATTGTGGTCGACGATGGCTCCACAGACGATACTGCCAACTTATTAGAAAAATATCCACAAATAAAAGTTATTTCTCAAGCTAATCAAGGGGTTTCTGTTGCGCGTAATAATGCAGTAAAGCAAGCTCAGGGAAAATACTTGGCCTTTTTAGATTCCGATGATGAATGGCTTGAGCATAAACTTGAAAAACAATATGAGTTTTTGCAAAAAAATGATTATGTTTGTGTACACTCTGATGAAATTTGGGTTCGCAATGGTGTTCGAGTTAATCCTATGAAAAAGCATCAAAAAGGTGGGGGAGATCAGTTTAAAGATTCTTTGCGTTTGTGTGTGATTTCCCCTTCAACAATTATGTTACAAAAAGATGTTTTTAATCAATTGGGTGGATTTCGAGAAGATTATCCTGTGTGTGAAGATTATGATTTGTGGTTAAAGCTGACAGCAAGATATAAGATTGGTTATATTGATGATTTGTTGATTAAAAAGTTTGGTGGACATCAAGATCAGCTTTCAAGAAAATATTTTGCCATGGATTTTTGGAGAGTCAGATCGATAGATGAGATTTTAGATTATCAGGGTTTATCTATGGATAAAAAAGAAGCTGCAATTGTAGAACTTTTAAAAAAGGCCACAATTTTACTCAAAGGTTATCAAAAGCATCAAAACTTAGGTGCTGATTATCAACAAATTAAAAGTATTTCAGATAAGTGGCAAACTTATCTTTCGTGAGCAATTTTTCTTTTTTTCGGCCGATAATATTTTCGGGGGTTATATTGTGAAAAATCTGAAATTTTTGTCATGTAAATACATGCATATCTTTCAATTTGTGAGGCGTAGACACTAGGCTCAACTCCTGCTCGCATGACCTCTCCCCAATTGGGGTTAAAGTTGGACTCATATGTTTTTATTAGTCCGGCAATTTTTTTGTCTATTTTTTCAATATCATTAAATTTGGCAAAAACATCATTTTTTTCTACCTTTTGCCGATACTCATGTTCTTTGGCATAAAGTTCATCGATTTGATTTTCAAGTGATATTTTTTCTTGCATTAATTGATCAATTTCAATGCTGATCTCTTTGGTCGATTTGTAAGCTTTAACTTCTCGATCCAGCTCTTCAATAACGAGGGCCGTTCGCCAACCACAGGCCTTTTTAAGTTTTACGATATCTCCATAGATATGATCTCCTAAGTAAAGAATTTGGTCACCTTGTAACTCAAAATCTTCTTGTAACTTAGTCGCATATCCTCCTTGATAAACACCTGGAACAAGCTTGACATCATAGTTCTCCATTAAAGCCGTTTTAGGATCAACTTTGAGTGTAGGCATTTTCTCTGTAAAAAAACGAGGTTTGGAAGCCAGTGTCACTGTGATTTCAAAAAGTTCTTGCCAATCCTTGTGGTCTTTTAAAAAAGGATTAATGGTATAATCGAGTAATGCCTTTGTGTAGTTGTAATCAGAGTTTGTAACGATCCATAGTTTTTTGTCGTATTTTTTAAAGCGTTCTAAGACTTCAACAATTTGCTGATCTTTAATGACATATTCTGCTAAATTTTCTTTAACAGTATTTTTTAATGAGCCATCTCTGTGGGCCAAATCTACAGAAAATGTAACATCATCGGCCATATTAGCATATTCAGGAAGGTTCAATTCTGGTTTAGCATCTTTTAGGTCCACAAGTTGAGCAAACAAAATGGTATGAGCAATAGAAAAGGTGGTGTCGATACTCATATAATGGGGATCACTTAAGTCTACCGAAGAACCCTGATAGATTTTCATTTGCTCTTTATAAGTAAGCTCTTTGGTTCCATGATAAGCGGTTTTAATTTTATTATATAAAGAAACTTTGAGAATATTTCCATTGACTTTATCAACGATTAAGCCTCGTATGGCGCGATTAAAATCAAATTGAAATTGACTTATTTCTTTTGGATAGTCTTTTTCTGAAATAAGTTTTTTTAATGATTCATGAAAAGTTAATTTTTCAAATTTATCGCTATTATATCTGACTAATGTATGATCCATATCAAAACCTATAACTTTGATATGTTTCATATTGAGAACTCTATTTACATATATACCCATTTTTACCTCAATGATATTTCAAATACTTAGCTGTATTCTGCTTGTTTAAGCTACATACGTCAATACTTGGTTTGTTACTGTCTTGGAGATTTAATGACATTATCTTACATTAGACTAAAAAAATTACAATTAACAAGCTGCATTCAGGACAAAGGAAATCGTGCAAGTTTATGTTGTTTACCAGATGGACGTAGGAGTTTAGGGACAATGAGAACATTAAATAAAGCATTTATTCTATTAGCTGGACTTAGTTGTAGTTTATTCTTTCAAAAAGGATTTGCTAAAAATAGAATTATTTATGGAGTTGATGATAGAACTGAGACTTATCAAACCTCAAAAAGAATTCAGAAATTGGCCGGCTCAACTGCTGGGATGATTGAAAATAAAAAAATATATGCTGTTAAGAAACATTTTATGCTTCCTCCTAAAGACTTAGGTTCTGAGTATGGCCTATGCGAACAGGAAAGGTTTAAAGATCAATCCAGTGCAGTGATTTGTTCCGGTTTTCTAATTGGTCCTGACTTGTTAGTTACGGCCGGACATTGTATTAAAACCCAGGCCAGATGTGATGCAGTTTCTTGGGTTTTTGATTATAAAATCCAAGCAAAGACTGGCAAAGCCGATATTTTAATTCCTAGTAAGAATGTTTATAAGTGTAAAAAACTTATTGAGTCTAAACTGACAGGTTCAGGCCAATATAAGCAAGACTATTCAGTAGTTCAGCTTGATCGCGTAGTTGAGGGGAGAGAGCCTTTGAAATACCGTTTACAAGGTGATTCAAAAGTGGCCAATGGAACTGAATTATTAGTCATTGGCCATCCTTCAGGCCTACCCCAGAAAGTGACTTTAAATGGTAAAATCTTTAATAATTCATCAAATCATTTTTTTCGCACTAATTTGGATACATTCGGAGGAAACTCTGGCTCCGCCGTGTTTAATCGACAAACTGGTGTAGTAGAAGGGATTTTAGTAAGAGGTTCAAAAGACTATATTAACACTAATTGTGGGCGCGCCGTTAATATTGTTCCAGAAGATATTACAAAGCGCTCAGATTTAGGGGAGTTTGTTTCAAGAATTACTGATGTACCTTCATTATATTTTCGTCAATCCTTTTTAAAAGCTGCAAGTGAGGGAAAATTAAGTCAACTTAAAGTGTATGCTAGCTCCGAAGCATTAATGAAAATGTATGATAATAATAAAAATACACCACTACATCTGGCCGTTAAAAATCGTCATTACTCTGTTGTAGAATATCTGATAGAGAAAAAAATACAGCTTGATGCCAGAAATCTTAATGGGGAAACCGCTCTGCATATGGCCGCAGTAAATGCAGATAAAAAAATGGCATCCATCCTAATAGACGCAGGGGCAGATCGTTCTATTAAAGATAATAATGGTCGCACAGCAAAAGATCGACTTCGTTTTTTTAATTTTTTACTTTCTGAGTTTTTTTAGATGAGTTGAACTGACCTACTAGATTGAGGATAAAAAAACTCAAACTAAGTAACGAGTCTCTAAATCATTTATGAATAGCGATTCTGTCGAGGCGCTAGTGGGCAGTTAGTTTTTTAATAAATGACTTCAATCGCTGAACAAGTTTAACTGCTCAGACATCTATAAATTTTTAACATTTAAAGAACTATTGCTTCTGTCTGTGAGTTTGAGTTTTTTCAACTATCTCCACCGTAGTAGGCCGGTTTATAAATGAATTTTTTACATAGGACATTTGTGCAGCGTGCATATTATGGGCAAATATGTTAAACTTTGATTTATGAAAAGAAATATAAAAATGAAGTATTTAAAGTGTTTGACGATTTTATTAGTGAGTTTAAGCTCCATTGCCCAAGCTGAAGTCTACGAAGTCAGCTGTAGCGTAGATTCCAAAATGAAGCGCATAAACAAATTTGATTTGGTTGGTGAACTCCATATTGACGTTGAATCAAAATTTAGTGGCTTCTTTTCAGGAGTTGTTCGTCGCCAGGGTGAAAACTCACGGGAAGAAAGCATTTATTTTGAAGCTTCTGGTCAGATAAAAGTCATTCCTGCAGGGGAAATAGCAAAAAATCAAATTGTTTATTTAAGTAGTGTGCCAAAAGATTCAAATATTACTAGGCTTACAATGGCATCTGGACATCCAAATCAATTTTCTTCAGCGTTAACTTTAGGGGATGGTTTTACCTATAAATCTAAATGTGTGTTAGAATAATCTAAGTAAAAATATAATAATGTTAAAGGCACCTTTTAGGGTGCCTTTTTATTTTTCACTTAGGAGCGAGTTGTGACACAAAAGTTTTGGCTAAGAGAAGAAACAAAGCCTAATGAGTTTAGACGTGCATTGAGTGCGTCTTCTTGTCAGAAATTATTAGCCGCTGGCCATCAAGTTGTTGTTGAAGATTGGAAAGACTCAATTATTGATTTGGAAGAGTATAAAAAAGTTGGTTGTGAAATTAAACCTGCTGGCTCTTGGGTGGAAGCTGCTGCTGATTGGATTATTGTTGGGCTCAAAGCTCTCCCCAAAGATATTCCTGCTTTTAAACATAGGCATATCTTTTTTGCTCATGTGTATAAAGAACAAGATGGATGGCAAGATTGGCTCTCAAAGTTTGCTCAGGGTGGAGGAAGAATTTTAGACCTTGAGTATATGCTAGATACGAATAAACGCAGAGTTTGTGCATTTGGTTACTGGGCGGGGTATGTAGGAGCCGCTTTAGGGGCTTTTTTTACTTATGCTGATAAAGAAGGGCATAAGAACTTAAAAGAGCATAAATATTTTAAAGATAAAACTGAACTTCTTAATTTTGTTCGCCAAGTTGTAAATGAAAAACATGGCCAAGCAATGATTATTGGGGCCAAAGGGCGAAGTGGTCATGGGGCATACGCTTGCTTAAAAGAGCTTAAATGGAATATTACAGCTTGGGATAAAGAAGAGACTTCTGTTGGAGGGCCATTTGTAGAAATCTTAAAACATGATTTATTTGTTAATTGTGTTTTGGCCACTCAGAAAATGCCGCCTTTTCTTAATCATGATATACTTAAAAATAAAGATTTTACTTTAAAAATGATTAGTGATGTTAGTTGTGATCCAGATTCTCAGATGAATATGGTGCCTCTGTACGATGCGGCGACAACATTAGAAGAACCACTTTATCAAGTTAAGGATGTAGAAAGTCCGCTTTTTATTACGGCCATTGATAATTTGCCATCTTTATTACCTAAAGAGAGTTCTTGTGATTTCTCAGATCAATTAGAAAAATATTTAATTGACTATAATGAAAACGAAGGACCATTAAAGGTGAGTTTAGACTATTTTAATAAGGCAATGTCAAAAATTTCTTAGTATTTTGTTATTGGGTTAAATTTTTTAAAATGAAAGTATGAAACTACGAATTGAAATAAATGATCAAATGAATGAATATGATTTTTTAGAAAAAAAAATCTATATTGGTTCGTCTAAAGATTGCCATATCCAGCTTAAGAACGATTCAGTCGCTTCTGCTCATCTAGAAGTTGAAGAGCGCCAAGGGAGTTTTAGTATTACCCATTTGGCCGAAGGTTATAAAACAACTCTTAATGGAGAAGTTCTTCCTTTGAGAAAAGCTGTTGAATATAATAGTTTTTTTCCGGCCCAAATAGGTGAAATTTATATTTATTTAGTAGATCAGTCATTAGCTGTAGAGACTCAAGAAGACAGTTTAAACGATTTTTCAAATAGTTTGGATTCACAAATATCGGATAATTCCAATTCGATAGAAGAAGATCCTTTGATGGCCTTAGAAAAAGAGATATCTGAAGCTAATGCGCGAGAACATGAAGAAAGAAAATCCAATAAGAAGAAAAAAGAACCTGCGAAACAGCAATATAGACCAAAAATAGATTTATCTTTAGAGAACACATTAAGTAGTTCGAGTTTTAAGATTAAAACACCTCAAGTAAAAAAGAGTAAAAATAATTCCAGACAAAAAAGAAAAAAGCTTGAAGAAAAATCTAATCTTGGGAGTTATCTTGTTTTTATTTCAGGGATTGTCATCGCTTTAGGACTTTATTATATACAGTCAGGGCCTAGTGAAATAACTCAAGTTGAAACTAAGCCTCAAGAAGAGTTTGTCTTAACTTTAAAAGAAGATTATCTAAGTACTTTAACTAGCAATAAACTTAATTATAAAAAGGTGTTGCTGGGGCAAAAATGTGAAAACTCCGTTGAGAAAAAAGTTTGTTCTTTATTAGATTTAAATAAAGGCTCAGTTAAATATGAAGGAGCACAACAAATCGGTAAAAGTCTTTTTATCGCGCTGGATGAAACTCGACTCAGGGAACTAGGGAGTTCATTTTTTACTGATGTTGATCAACAATGGTTAAAGCAAAAGATTAAAAAAGAATATAGTACGTATTTTAGTTATGATGAGTTTGTAAATAACGGAATGAAAGCTCCTTTAGGCATTTATGCTCGAAATGTTAATGAGTACTTTAGCACATTTAGTGCCTATGCTTTTTTAGTGAACTCAAAACATTCAGATATATTTGATAATATGAATGATATTGAAAATATCCATCTTTTTTGGATCGAATCTTTTCAAGAAACAATTAAAGTGAATGGTTTTGTTCAGTTGTCACAAAAAGTCTATCCTTACTTGAGAACTTTATGGCCACAAGATCGAGTTGAAATTACAGCACAACAAAAACATTATTTAACTGAAGGAATTGAGCAGTTTTTTGAAAAAAGAGTTGCTGGGCATATTAATAAATTTGATCCAAAAGCTTTTGAAGAGCTTAAGAAAAAAACAGTTGGAAAAAAATATCAAAATCTTCTAAGTTTGGATAAGTGTAGCTATGAATTCAATATTGTTTGTGATGTTTTGCGTGCGCGTGAATATTCTTCTCGAGTAGAGGGTGTTGCTCGTCATAAGAATGAGATTTTAATCTACCTAGATGTAAAGAAGATTATAGAGCATTATCGAAAAAAATATTTAAGACACGAGTATATAGATATTGAGAAAAAAGGCTTGATTAGAAAGTTTTCTGCTCTAAGGCTTAATGCTTCGGTACAAGATTTTCTTAAAAAAGATTATTTCTATAAAAAATTACCTCAAAAAGATCTTTATACCCAGGCCATTATTTTCGAATTTTTTAATTTAGACTTAATGAGCCGACTGGCAAAATTAGATCAACAGTTTGAAAAAATCGTTTTGATCGGGACACAAGCGGCTCAAGATGAGCTTTTATCTGTTGTGGTTTTAAAAGCAAAAGGCATAACTCCGTTGGATAAAGTTAAGAGTCAAAAATATCCCATCTACTTATGGAGAAGTCACCTTCCTGTTTATAAAAATTTCCTTGAAGAACAAGCTGAAGTTATTTATTCTCGGCGATGAATTAATTTTATATAAACTATTTTAAAGTTATTTGGTAGCGACGGGCAGAGTCGAACTGCCGACCTTCGGGATATGAATCCTCTAAAAGGCTACGCTTATTATTTTCTAAAACGTTGAAATTCAAGTAAAAGTTTAATAATTACGGTAATCTAGTCTACTTTTAACTTATGGNTTTATTCGGTGCTTTTCGGGNAGNTTTTATTGGCCGTAGTACATNCNTTGTACATAATTTTTGTGCTGACCTAGAGGTTAAGTACCCGAAGGTCATATTTCTCAATTTCGAATGAACTTAGGTTACTATCTTTTTTTAGAAGCATCTTAAAAGTACAAAAATTCATCAACATTATGGGAAACCGTTATTTGCAGCATAAATGAGGTTTAGTAGTATGAGATTACTGTAAAATCATCACGAAATATATTTAGACTCTATGTGTTGTAATGTATAGAGTTTTGACTTGTATTTTTGTGTATTGGACAGGTTGTAAAGGGGGTGTATGAATTACTATAAATATAGATCTATAAGGGGGAAGGGCCGTGAATATACTGAAGATCTCTTACTTAGGGGGATTTTTTACTTTTCCAATATTAATTCTTTTAATGATCCTTTTGAATTTGAATTTAAATTCGATTTTACAGCATCTTTTGAAGAAAAAATAGATTATTTCAAAAAAGAAGATAATAAAATATATGAAGAAATAATTTCTTATAAAAATAAAAGTGATCAATTAAAGTCTATTCAGAGGTTTGAAGAAAACCATAGGAAATGTTTGACTAGGGTAAGAAACTTAATAAACGAGAACATGAAAGTTTTTTGCTTGTCCTCTACATGGAATAATATTACTTTGTGGAGTCATTATGCAGATTCTCATAGAGGAATATGCATTGAGTTTGTAGATTTAAAACAGTTAGATGAGCGATTTATTTTAAATGAGGTTAAGTATAAAGATAATTTACTTTCTTGTAATATTTATACAAAAAAAGGTTTTGATAAAATACATAAAACTAAACATAAATCTTTTGAAAATGAAAAGGAGTATAGGTTAGTAGGTACTAATGAGCCAAAAATAATAATAAACCAGATGTCTGAAATAATATCCAAAATATACCTTGGAATTAATTTTGATTTCTCTGATTCATTTGTGGAAATTATTCAAAATAATTTTCCTGAAATTACAATTGTTAAACTTATGAAGTCGAAAATGAAATATGCTGTGGAAGTTGAATTTGAGTGCTTTGGAAAGGAATTATCAATTAGAAATAGTGAATTAAACAAAGTAAAAAGTTAAAAAAACAATATAAAACTACCTCTTTACCCTATAACCCTAAAGTGAGTTATATAACTGATGATAAAAAGTCTCTAAGCCTTACTTTGTTGACTAAAGAGAAAGAATTTGAATTTGTATTTAAGGGACTTTAAGAGGCTTTTTATATCTGTAGCGTTCAGGGCCGATGTAACCATTATTTTCTAATATTGCCTATCAATATGGTCATTTCTTTCAAAATTCACTTAAGTAAAACTTAACTAACATGCCCAAAAGAATATTAGGTTAAAATTAATATTCTCTCAATAATTCCTCTGGTATTGACTTTTGCCTCTCTAAATAAAATTCCAATAAAAATATCTCTAAAGATCTTGAACGTTATGGTCGTATACTGGCAACAGTTTTAGCAATGAGATTTTTTTATCAATTAAAGCTGAACGTTGGAGAGAGAGATGAAAGTTTTAACCCTATTTATTCCTTTTCTGATGATTGCCTGTTCTCAAGATGGAGGCGGCTCAAATTCAACTGGTAATATTCTTAATAATCCTGAGTTAGAAAAAGAATTGGAAGTTATCACAAAAGAGCAAGAGATTAAAAATCAAGTAGTGACTTTAAAAGAAGAGCTAAAAGCCTCTTCTCACGAGCTTGAAGCTTCAGATTTAGAGGAGCTGGTCTCGGAAGGTCTACTTTCTGAAGAAGAGAAAGAAGAACTCCTAGTTTTAGTTCAAAAGGAAAATCAATAAAAAATAACAAGGTTGCACGTATGAGAAAATTATTTTTGACTCTAATGGTTTTTATTGTCTCAACTTCTGTTTTTGCTTGGGGCTGGAGTAATAAATGGAATGATTGGTGGAAAGGTCATAACTATTATTATAAAGAGCATGTGACTATTACTCCTGAGCTGGATCCCAATTATAAAGTGAGTGCAGGGGAGCAGGCGATTTTTAAAGGAAGAATTTGTCTTAGAGATCAAAAAGATAAGTCTAAAAAGAAAGGTAAGAGATGGGGCTGGCATGATTTTTTTAATCGTTATAAAGATGATAAAGGTTGTAAAAAAATCAAAGACTCAGATCAGTTTTCAAAACACGAATTAAAATTTTTCTTTCCTGATACAAATACAGAAGTTACTGATCAAGTTGAAGTTGTAGATGGAAAGTATGAATTAACTTATTTCTATAAATCTCAGGAAATTAATCCAGCAATGCTTAATCGTTTTACGGTTATTGTAAAAGAACGAGACTATGCTTTAAGAAAATATTTAAAACTTCAAGCAAAGATTCAAAGACATATTGAAATTCTTAAAGATTACAAACATAAAAATCGATTTAAAAAGTATATTGAAAGATATCTTGAAAAATTAGAAAGGATTCTTGCCGGTGTGAAAATAAAAATTGATACCAGACTTCACCGAGATCCCAAAGTTTATTCACGCCTAGACTATCCAGTTCAAGTGGAAAATAAAATTGCGCCCAAAATTCAATACTCCAAAGTTGTTAGTGGCTTTAGACTCAACCTTATTGTTTCTTCTGGTGTTATGTTTGAAGGGGAGAAAACGAGAGTGCAAGCTGAGGTTTTAAATCTCAATGAACAAGAAAATGACGAAAAAGGCGATCATAAAGATTATTGGCGCTCAGATAGATATAAGTGGAAATATTGGGCCACATTAAGTCTTGACGAGCAAATTGTACAACAAAGTCAAAAAAAGCTTTTGAACTCAGGAATGAAATTTGAATTTGATTATCTAACCGATAAACTGAGCATAAATAATCTCAATAATCTTGGTCTTCATTTTTATAGGGGAAAAGAAGTTCCAAAACATGCAAGTGCTTTTCATTATCTAAAAGAGCAGACCTGGGGGGAGATTAATTACAAACTTGATGTGCAAGAAGACAATCAGGCCCCGAGCTGGATTGATGGCCATGATTTGCCTGTTCGTTATCTAAAAGATCTAGCATCTCATCAATTTAAAGTACTCGACTCTCTTGGAAGAGTAGATAAGGAGAGCTTTGACATAAAATTAGAAGGAGTCTTAGTTGATGGAAGTCCTTATAGTACGGATCTCACTTTAAATTCAGAGTATGAAAAAATGGGGGATGAATTTAGTGCAGGAGCTAATACCGGTGCTAACGGATATGAAGTCGTTTCATTTTTTTCTGAATTAGCTGAAGGTGATTATACTTATAGGGCCAAGGTAAGCGACTTCTTTTCTAATGAAGCACAAGCTTTGGAGAGTATTTTTCATATTGATAGAACAGTGCCAGTCCTCACAATAGACCAAGCGGATAATCAATTAACCAATAATCCAAGTTTTCAAATTGGATATGAAATTGAAGATAGGTCTCCGACTACTCTCAAAGTGATTCAAAATGGGATAGAGCTGACAACAATTGAAAATAAAATTGGTGTCGTAGATATTTTATTACAAGAAGGAGTCAATACTTTTGAACTACATACAGTTGATGCTGCAGGAAATATTGCCCAAGTGGTAAAGCTTAATAATATTGAGCTTGATACGATACCGCCGGAGTTGAGTGATATTAAGCCAGAAAATAACGATATTCTTTTTGCTTTAAAAGTTGCCGTTTCAGGTAAGTCGAATGAACCTTTATCAAAAGTTCTTATCGAAAATAAAGAAGCTGAAGTTTCAGGGTTAAATTTTCAGCTAGATATTTTTAAACAGATAGAAGGTCTGCACTCAACAACTATTGCCGCAACTGATCTTGCGGGAAATACAAAAGAGATAACTGTCGATTATGAGATTCTTTTAAAACTTTTAAGAATTGAGATGGTTTCCTTAACGGCAAATAATGGAAAAATAGATATCATAGGGCATGAAGGTGCAGCTAGGCCTGGGGTTAGTATTGAAATTGATGGTGGTTTTTTTAACGATGCAGATGTTGTTGCTGCAAGTGATGGTTCATTTAGCGCTAGTTTAAATTACGCACCCGATTTTGACTTTACGGCCATAGACAATATATTAAATCAACAAGAAGAATATACTATTGGATTTCAAGCTGATACCACTCTTTCAGGAATTATAAAAGATACTGAAGATGTACCTTTACCTGGAGTTAAGGTGACCATCGAAAGTTCAGGACAGAGTGCCTATACAGACAGCAATGGCGTATTTTCACTTTCAAAGCCAGTTACTGGAGATCAAAAAATAATTGTGGATGGAAGAACTATCCCCGCTGAGTTTTCAGAAAATAAAAAGTATTCTTATTTAAGTTTTAATGTGAGTCTTGGAAATCTACAAAGAAATGCGTTAGAGAGAGTCATTTATCTTGCTCCAATTTATGAGGATATAGCGGTAGAAGTAAAAACAGATGAAACCACAGTCGTCGAATCAACAAAAGCTCCAGGTGTCATTTTAGAAGTAGCCGCTAATACAGCAAACTTTCCTAGTGGCTTAGCAAATAAAATCAGTATTGTTGAAATTGACGCGGATAAAACCTCAATTGATCTATTAGATTTTTCTCGTCCAGATTCTGTTTATGCTTTTGAACCTTCAGGCACAACCTTTAGTTCAACCGCAAAGGTTATCTTACCTAATCCAAATGAATTCCCTGTCGGAACTGAAATTGTTCTTATGTCAAAAAATAGTAATAGTGGGTACTGGGAACCAGATGGTGTCGCGATTGTTAACGGTGCAGGAATGATTGAGACAAAAGAAGGGCAAGGGATTTCACATTTTTCTGAAATTTATGCGACTCCCTATGGGGTTAAAATTGAGCCTTATACTGCCAAACATAAACCTGGAATTTATAATGATCAAGGTGCTCTTTCTAAGTCATTGAGTCTTCCTACTTATAAATCAATGGGAACTGATAAAGGTATTAGCCTTAATTATAATAGTTTTTGGGCCAATCCCAATGTTTTTGTGACAAATACATTTAACACACCAACTGAGCATATTTATAAAAAAGTTGATGATAGCGCAGGAGGTTTTGGAACTAAAGTAAAGGTCGATGGCTATGTTGAGGTTTGGCAAAAGCCTGATATGTTAAAGTCTCAATTTACATCAGGGCCAGTCCAAACTGATTGGCTTTACTTTGATGTTTCTAATCCTCCAAAACAATCAACTGTGTCATATTCAGTTGATATGTCCGAAGTAGATTCTGGAGTTTATCCGGCACTAGCAACTTATGTTTTACAATATCGCTATATTAAAGTTCAACGTATTAGAATTCGTAAAGAAAGAATTTTTGGGGGAACCTTTACAAAATATATGAATGAAGATGTTGACGAGCTCATGGACGCAATTTTCCCACCACCTCTTCAAACTAATCTGTATGTTCAAAATAAGAAAAATAGTCAAATGGGCACAGGTTGGAAGTTAGGTGCAGCTGAAAAAATTTATAATGTGGATAGTAACCAAGTTGTTATCGAAGAGAAGTCTGGCCAGTTAACTCCGTATGTTCTTAAGAGCACAGTGGAAAATCTTTATGTGTCTGATGAAAAAATTAATTATATGACTATCGATGAAGGTGGAGATATTTACATTTTTAAAAATAATAATGATGCTGGAAAAGTTTCTAATGGAGTTTTCCAAAAGCAGGGTACTATGCCCGATGAGCCTATAACGATTGGAATGGATAAGGCTTTAAAAGCCATTAATACATACCGTTTTGTGGATAAAAAAGGAAATGACTATTGGAGTGAAAGTAGTAGGGCAAACTGGAATTGTCTTTATGAAAAATATACAGGAAGATCACAAATTATTCCCAAATCAGCCATTATTGAAAATGGAATGATATTACTGACTGATAATAATCATCGTTTTTATAAAATAAATAACTTTAATAAAGTTTTAAAACTTGGACGTAATACATCACAAACTTATCATCATTGGGAACATAAGTCTTTTAATGTTGATTATTATGGTCTTCCCTATGAAGAGGTACTTGCCCTTCAAAATCATGTCGGTTATGAGTTTGAAAAAAGTAGTGACAGCATTTGTCGTCAGTATTCTTATGTTGGATGTGAAAATAAACTTTTTGAAAAACATGGTTATGAGAAGACTCATAAAGACTGGACCAGCTATAGTGGATGTCATATCAATTTTGCACGTTATTGGGAGCAAAAAGGAAGTGTTCCAACTTCTGGATATGATAATGGAAACTTTACTGAGTCTAGCTTTAATTCTCCTCATAGTGTCTTGAAATTATCTAATGATAGGATACTCGTAGCAGATAGAGGAAACAACCTTATTAGAATGATTGATTTTTCAACAAATAGCACCTCAAATTTTGCTGGAAATAGACAAACGAATGATACTCTCAGTGGTAATAAAGATTCTGTAGGAATTTATCATCCAACAGGACTTGCTCAAGATAATTTTGGAAATATCTATTTTTCATCTGAGCGAGGTTATATTAGAAAAATTGATCCCAATGGTAATGTTTCACATGTGGCAGGAAGTCCCAATGGAAAATTCCAAGCAACAGCACCGGCAAAAGACACTTTTTTAAAAGATCCATATGGATTGGCGATCGATAGTCAAAGAGGCTTTTTGTATGTTGCAGATACAGGAAATCATAGAATTGTTCAAATTGATTTAGTTAAAAATATATCACAGGCAATTGCAGGAACAAATATTTGTACTTCAAATGATGTGAAAAATGGAAAAGCTGCTCTGAATGTTTCTATATGTTCACCAAAACATATTGCTCTCGATAGAGAGGGAAATCTTGTTTATTTAGATGCCAGAAATAAAATGATTAAAAAAATTATTATTGACCATGGAACATCTGGCTCTCAAAGATATGTCCCCGTAAATACAAATGATAATTCACAACTTATACGTCTTAGCGATGGAAGTTTTGAGCGAAAATTTAGAAATGGAGCTTTTAATACTTATTCAAAAGAAGGTCTTCAGCTGGCCTCAGTCGATAAAATTGGAAATATAACTTCTTATGAATACAGTAATGGACAAATTAGCAGGGTTATTGATCCCACTGGTGGGGTAACTCAAATAAATATCTCGGGCAATAAAGTTCGTTCAGTGACTGATCCTGCAGGAAGAGTGACAAGTTTTTATTATTATGGAAATCATTTAGATCAAGTTAGTTATCCTGATGGTTCAGTTGAGAAGTTTACTTATAATGAAAAGGGGATGATGACTTCTGAAACCAATAAAAGAGGTTTTGTCACCAGTTACTCTTATAATCAGTCTGATAAGTTAGTTGAAATCAATAGGCCTGATGAGAAAAAAGTTGAATTTGAAGATGGACTTAACCATACATTTGTTGCAGGAAATTATGATGAAAATAATAAGGCCGAAATTTCAGATGGAACAAATAAAGAAATTAATGACATTTATACTGATGCTAAAGGCTTTGAAACTGAGCTTAAAAAAGATCATTCTGGACTTGTGACTCAAATCACAGACTCTAAAGATCGAGTAACCACTATTGAAAGAGATCTCGATGCAAGACCAATTAAAATAACTCGTTTTGATAACACATATACTGAGTTTCAGTATAATGACTTTGGTGATCTTATTTATAAATATGATAGTGATTCCGGTGAGCAAGAAAGTTTTGTTTATAATGATTTTGGAGAACTTCTTTCTTATACCAATAGTAAAGGGAAGAAGAAAAATATTGTTTATCACGCTGACTTTGGACTGCCTACTAAAGAGACGGATTTTAATGGAAACTCGATCTATCGCACTTATTATAATGATGGACTTTTAAAAACAACTTATAATGATAAGGGAGAGACAACAGAATTCTTTTATGACTCACTTGGAAACCTCAATAAGAAAGTTTCACCTTTAGGGGAAGAGACAAATTATATTCGAGATCTAGCCGGAAATATCGTTGAAAAAATTAATGCCAATGGTATCTCCACCATCTATAGCTATGACAAATTTAATCGACTAACACAAGTAAGTACAGGTGTCAGTGCAGATGATCCCGTTGGAAAAATAACTAGTTATGAGTATTCACCAACAGGCCAGCTTGTTAAAATAATTGATCCTTACAATAATGTGACTAGCTTTGAATATGATCAGATGGATAGGCTTGCTAAGAAGACGACAGCTTTAGGGCAAGTTACAGAGCTTGCCTATGATGGCAATGGAAATGTGATTTGGGAAAAAGACCCTAACGGAGCAGAGAAGACCTTTGAGTACGACTCAGATAATCTTCTGACTAAAAAGATCCTTCCAGATAATATTTATGAGATGAATTATGATGATTATGGAAATATGACTCTTATTTCTGATTCGGATTCTGCGATTGAGTTTGAGTATGAAAAAATTGGAAAAGAGTACTATGTGTCAGAGACAAAAACACAGGGAGACAATATTCCAAGTGTCAGTCTTAATTATTCTTATGATATCCTAGGTAATAGAACTCAGATGGATACTCCTTATGGTGCTTTTAAATACTATTACGATGATGGAAATCGTCTAATTGGTTTAACAAATCATAAATCAGAAGACTTTGATTTCTTTTATGATAGTGCTAATCGTTTAACTAAAATTGAAAGACCCGGCTCTCAAACCGAATTTAGCTTTGATAAAAATAGCTTTCTTACTGCTCTTGCACATAAAAATGGAAGTAGTTCTGTTATTAATCAGTTTATTTATACTAGAGATAATCTTGGAAATAGAACCAGTATTATAAGCTCTCGGGGAACAGCTAGTTATGGATACGATGATGAGTCCCAACTTAACTCTGTAAGTAACTCAGAGATCACTGGAGATTATGCAACGGAGAGTTTTAATTATGATGATCTTGGAAATAGACTTAATGATCAACTTGGAAACTATGTCTATGATAATAAGTCTCAAAGACTAACTGAGGATTATAAACATTTTTATCTTTACGATCAAAATGGAAACCTGACTTCAATTCAAGAAAGAGGGATGACAGGTAACTTTAAAAACCTAACTTATTCTAGTGAAAATCAACTGGTAAAAATACAAGAATATAAAAACAGTCTTCTTACTAAAGAGACATTTTACTACTACGACGCTCTTGGAAGAAGGATGAGAAAAGTTGTTAGTGATAAAGAAAACTCATCTGATTCTTTTGAAAGACGTTATGTCTATGATGGACAAGAGATTCTTGCAGAGTACGATTCAAATTCAGTGATAGGAGTCTATACACATTCAACTTTAAGAACAGATGATGTGCTTGCAGTAGATGTGAAGTCGAGTAAACTTGCAAGTTCAACAGGAAGTTATTTTTATCTTAAAGATGCACTTGGAAGTGTTGTTGATATTGTGGATGGGAGTGGGAATCTCGTGCAACATTACTCTTATTCTAGCTTTGGAAAGATCTTAAAAATTGTTGATGGAAGTGGGAGTGATATTACGGCGAGTCCGCTAGTTAAGACATCATACGGATTTACGAATCGTGAGCATGATGAGGAGAGTGGGATGATGTATTATAGGGCAAGGTATTATATGCCTGAGATTGGGAGGTTTATTCAGGAGGATCCGCATCCGGGGATGTTTAAAGTCCCCGTAACCATGGTAAATAAGTATATCTACGCAGGTAATAATTCTGTAAATAAAATAGACCCAAGTGGTGAAATATTTTTAACAGCATTTATAGTAGGTGCAGTTATTAGTGGAACTATGACAGCATTAAGTGGTGGAAGTTTGGAGCAAGTATTAGTTTCCTCTTTTATTGGGGGTGTTTCTGGCGTTGCTGGTGCTTGGGCTGGAGGCTTAATTGCAGGTTCTGGGCTTTTTGCATCTATCGGTAGTGGGATGTTGGCTGGTTCGGCTTCTACTGCAACGAGTATATTTTTAACTACAGGAGAGAATCCATTTAGCTCCAAAAATATTGGACGAGTTATGCTTGGAGCTGTAATTGGAGGTGTTACTGGAGCTCTAGGTCATTATAGCAAAATGAAAATTAGCGAAGGAAAGCTTGATGAGTCTGGAAAATTAAGGGATGCTGTAGATAAAGGTGTAAATGCTTTGGGTGAGGGATATAACCAAGCAGGACAAAAAACATATGATCTGATCGAAACATCGATAAGAGTTATTGAGTGCAGCGTTTTTGCTAGAGGCTCAGGAAGCTATAATGCTTGTATGGGAGTAAAGTGATGAAATATATTATGGGTTTTCTAGTGATGGGTTTAGTGTCAGGACTGATATCAGCCATAACGCCAATATATTTAATAATAGATGACAGCCTTTTTGTTTTCTGTTCTTTAATTATAGCGATTACTTTGTTTGTTATTTCTTTTCGAAGAAGTACTGAGAAGCACCTCAAGTCTAAACTAGGTTATTCTGCAATTTTAGCATTGTGCACATATGCATTTGTGCTTAGTTTATCAACTTTTTTGGTGGTGGCCCATACTCAGTCTAACTATAATCAAGAGGTACAACTTGGAAAAAAAATGAAATCAAATGCTATTATTTGTGTGAGTATTAATTCGATGCAAAACAAGGTTTTATGTAGCTCAAAGGATGTATTTAATTCAACTTTTAAGCTTGGTTTTATAAAGCTTCCTATGTTCTTATCTGTATCGTTTGATCAAGGAGATGGTGTCATAGTTAAAGAATATAAGTAAGATTGGGACGTTTTGTGCGCTGTGAGGTTGCACGCAATTTCAGTAAAGTGGCTTAAAAATCAAGTTCCCTTTAATGGCTTTAAGTTTGCTTTTAAAATCTTTTCACTCATTTTGCAAATCTCCTTATCAGATCTTCTACTGTTAGTTTTGTTGTATTAATTGATAACGAGTCCCAACTTAACTCTGTAAGTAACTCAGAGATCACTGGAGATTATGCAGCGGAGAGTTTTAATTATGATGATCTTGGAAACTTGATCTCAATTCAAGAAAGAGTCCACCTCCGCCAAAACCTACACCCAAGCCTCCACAGATAAAGAAAATGCCAAGTCCTAGCAGTCAATGTTGTAAAACAGATTTAATGTAATAAAATATTGTTTAACTGAAACGGAGAGTGAATATGGAGTCGGGATATTCATATATATACAGTGAAAGATTTAAAAACATTAGAGATATTTTTTTTCATCGTATCTCTATTTACAAAATAACAATAATGATTCTTCTTGTCGTGGGTGCTGTTGTATTTGAATTGAGTATTTATAATAAAATTTTTTATTCATTTTTTGTACTAATATTTATTTTAATCATTTTAATTAAGAGATTACATATCTCTACTAATGAATTTAAGTTAAGTATCTTCATAACGCCAGAAGGAATAGAGGTCAAGGAAAGAGAGGGGGGCACAAAACTAATTAAAAAGTCATCAATAGACAGAGTTATTTATGTTAGATCAACTCAAGAGTTTACTATTGTTTACTCTGAACTAATACCAAAGGATCTGAGCCTTTATAAAATATCTGAAGATGAATCAAAGAGTCTTTTGAAGTACTTTAACAACACAGTAGAGATCAAGAGGTTAGATACGCCAATGGGATGAAAATTAACTCAGTGCTAAGGAGTGGGAATGATATTTCTACTAATCCGCTAGTTAAGACCAGTTATGGATTTACGAATGGTTTAATGTCAAAAACGAGAGCTGGAACTTCTGATCCACAATTGATAAATGATTCTGATAATATCATTAGAAATCTTAACAGTGGTGTTGAGGGGAGCACTCAAGAATTTAGCGGGCAAGCAGTTGATGCAATTCACGACTTGATTATGAATGTTAAGCCGCACTAATGTAGAGTGGTTTAAAGTAGGTTATAATATAGCTATGAAGTATTACATAAGAAGTGGTTTGAATATATCAAAGGTGCTTATTGCTATATGCTGGACAATGTTATCAATTGCATTAATAAAGTGTTATTTAGGTGGTTACTTTTCAACTTACTACTGGAATGAAACACTGAAAGGAAATGATAATCCCCTGCTTGTTTGTATGCTCGGACTTTGTTTCATTAATTTTGTTATACTTATATCAATTCTATATTATCAACGGTCTAACTGGATTAAGTTGGAGAATGGTAGACTGCTAGTGTCGATATCTTCTCCAAATAGAAGGAATGTATTTTACAATTTACTATTGAGCAACATAAAAAAAATTTATACTGATAAGTCAGTGTTGGTGATAGAAGCTGATAGAAAAATAATGATAAATCATTTAAATAATAAGGAAGTTCTTAAGTTATTAGCGAATGAGTTATTGAAAACTAAGGTTAAGTAGTACTCGTTTCATGTCAAAAATATAATCAGATTGAGCTGATTTAAAGGTAACTTTGAAAACCTAACTTACTCTAGTGAAAATCAACTGGTAAAAATTCAAGAATATAAAAACAGTCTTCTTACTAAAGAGATATTTTACTACTACGACGCTCTTGGAAGAAGAATGAGAAAAGTTGTTAGTGATAAAGAAAACTCTTCTGATTCTTTTGAAAAAGGAACTGCGTACTACCCGTGAATTTAAACAATAAAAATTTAAAGCAGATGAAGACTGCTTTTTTAAAATTAGATCTTAGATTTGGAATATTCTAATCGGCATGTTGTGTTATAATATAAAGTGCAGACCGTGAAAATAGAGTGCATGTAATCTTGGCATGTTCACTGACGGGAACCGGGGCCTAACTTTGAGCGAATGGAGTCACCTTAATCACAACGGTTACTAGAGTTTAAAAGCGAAGGCCAGAAGTCTCTAGCGGAAGGCTGCAAATGGCGAGATGAGAACGTTACTATAAGTTACTTGCTAAACTTCAACGGTGGCCACTTGATACAGAGATGGGCTGCTAGCAAGTATAATCGTTTTTTTAGATTTGGAAGAATGCAACCTTTTTGAGCGTGCCAAAAAATTGCCAAAAGTGTTCCATAATTATGTGTTTATAGAACGTATTTCAGCTCTAAACTTTTAGATTTATTAGAGGAAAAATGCTACCAAGAAAGAGGGATGACAGGTAACTTTGAAAACTTACGTGAGAAGGGCCACAGTTAAGCATTTGTAACTTATTGAAATCACGGTATTTTAATTTATGTGAATATTACTTAAGTATTTGAATTTAAATGCCGATATTGACAATGGTGCTATATGTGATACCATTATTGTATGAGTATTGAAGAAGCACTGGAAGCTCTCAAGAGTGACACAAATATTAAGTTTAAAGACCTTTTGAAAATTTGCGAATATTTTTTTGAAGGGCCTAGGATATCGGGAAGCCATCATATTTTTAAAATGCCATGGCAAGGTCATCCTAGAGTAAATATCCAAAAGGATGGAAACAAGGCTAAGGCCTATCAAGTAAAGCAAGTGAAAGAGGCTTTACTAAAATTGAAGGAAATGAAAAAGGAGGAAAGCAAATGAATAAATTAAAAGATTTAACAAATAAGTTTTCCTATAATATTGAATTTGACGTTGATGATAATATCTACGTTGCCAGATGTGCAGAATTGTCTTCATTGTCAGCTCATGGAAAAACACAAGAGGAAGCTTTAAAAGAAATTAAAGTAGTTGTCTTGGAAACTTTGAAGTGGATGGAGGAAGATGGAGAAAAAATTCCAGAACCATTTAGTCTTCATAAGTTTAGTGGTGAGTTTCGTGTTCGTATGCCACCAGAGAAACATAGAAAGATTGCAATTGAATCTTCTTTGCAAGGTGTTTCTATGAATCAATTTATTGTTAACAAACTTTAAGTCATGAGCGGCCGGTCAAGTTTTTTTGGTGATTAAAAGTGATTGCCACAATCTCGCCACAAAATATTCATTTTTCCCCGATATGCCCTATATCTTCATTCAGTGTGGCCATAACAAACTATGTGAATTCATTAGCTTCTAGCTTTAAGCGTTTTTACGATGCTGTAAATCTCGTGCAACATTACTCTTATTCTAGCTTTGGAAAGATCTTAAAAATTGTTGATGGAAGTGGGAGTGATATTTCTGCTAATCCGCTAGTTAAGACATCATATGGATTTACGAATCGTGAACATGACGTTTAAAGTGGGATGATTTATTACAGGGCACGTTACATGATGCCGGAGATTGGGAGGTTTATTCAGGATGATCCGCATCCGGGAAGCTTAATGAAACAAATTACTGCACAAAGCCTATTGATAGGAGCTGCTGCAGGTGTATTTTCATTAATTAGTTTTATTTTAGTTATATGTGGTGTAATTGGCTCTAGAGTGGATCAGAAAAAAATTGTTTTGAGTAAAGAGTCAATTTCATTCCCCAAGTCATTGTGGGGACGAAAAAACTATCATATTGATTTTAAAAATATAGCATGCGATATTTTTGCAATATTTTTTAGTTTTTTGAAGTCATCTTTTTTGTGAAATTTGAGAGCGGGGACAACCCACTATGAACTTTCACAAGAGACTCTTTTTTTATTTCTTTGTAGATATCTGTACTTAAGCTTATCCCTGAAATTGAGAAGATAATCGCTAATAAGATTTCTAAAATTTCTCTCATCTTGACCTCCTGATCTGTGGCCATTGTAGGGCGTATGTGGCCAGCATGAGAAGGGCCACAATTCGACTTCGATTCTGTAACTTGTTGAAAGTACGTTTTTGTAATAAAGCTTTTTGAAAAAATACCGAAATATATCTTGATATATATCAGAGAGCTGATATAGTAATATTATGAGTTGGGAAGTGAGATATAAGGGCCAAGCTAAGAAGGCGCTAAAACAGGGAAGTAAAGTCAAGGGACGCTATGGATGCTCTACATCTTGATTTGGAAGAAGATGGCCCGGCTCAATCAACATGGCCTAATTATTCAAAGTTTAAAGGGCTTGGAAAAAATGTTGATAAACGGCATTGCCACTTATTAAAAGGAAAGCCAACCTATGTGGCATGTTGGGAAGTAATAGATAAAAAAAATAAAATTTTGGAGGTTTACTATGTCGGCACACATGAAAAAGCACCTTACTAATGAAGATGTAAAGATTCTTGTGTTTGGGCAAGAGATTGAGCTTAAAAAAAGTTTAAAGGCTTCCTTAGTAAATATCATTAATGAAGTCGTTGATCTTGATTCTTACTCTTCGGAAGAAGTTCACGGTAAATGGCTTAATAGCCCAAGAATGAGAGTTGCAAAATACTTGAAAGGTGTAAGAAAAAGAGAAGGGCTAACTCAAAAAGAAGTTTGTGATAAGCTTGATATTCAGCAGAGTAATTACTCTAGTATGGAAAGAGGTGAAAGGCCTATTCCTGAGCACCTAATTTCTGGGCTTGCAAAACTTTTGAATGTTAAATCTAAAATGTTAGACGAAGAACAAGTTGAAAAGAAGCTGAAAGCATCTTAGCATGAGCGGTCGGTCAAAATTTTTTTTGGTAAAAGATCATGCTTTTTGGATAAAAAAAGGCCCTTACGGGCCTTCTTCATCTAATAAAAATTTTTATTTAGTGGTAAGAAGATGGTGAAGACTTCTTACAATAAGTCCTGATCCGCCTTTGGGTGGACAATAAGGAAGGTGTTTTTGGTCAGTACAAACACCTGCAATATCTAAATGGGCCCACTTAACTCCATCTTGAATAAAGTTTTCTAGGAAAGCTGCTGCTGTGGCAGTACCTGCACGAGCTGGAGTTCCAATATTTTTTAAATCGGCGACTTGAGATTTCATGTCATCTCTCCACTCATCAATCAGAGGAAGTTCCCACATATATTCGTCAGAAGCTTTGGCACTAGAGAGAAGTTTTTTCGTAAATTTTTCATCATTACCTAGAACAGCACAAACTTGTGAACCTAAGGCGACTAAACAAGCTCCTGTTAATGTGGCAGCATCAATAACAAAGTCCGGCTTTTGATCACAAGCATAGTCTAGACAATCTGCTAGTACTAGTCTTCCTTCGGCATCAGTATTTAAAATTTCAACTGTTTTACCGTTTCTTCCTTTGACAATAGAATCAGGCGTAGTAGCACTTTCATTAACTGCGTTATCAGTCATTCCTAGGATACAAGTGATTTTATAAGGTGAATTGTTTAAGACAGCAGCTCTAAAAGCGCCATAAACAGTGGCAGAGCCTCCCATATCAAACTTCATTCCCATCATTGAGCCACCTGGCTTTAAGGAATAACCACCAGTGTCAAAAGTTAAGCCTTTTCCAACGAGAGCAATATGCTTAGTATTTTTTGTCGCATTTTTTGGAGTGTAGGTTAGGTGAACAAGTCTTGGATCATAAGCAGAACCAGCGTTTACTGAAAGAAAAAGATTCATATTTTCTTTTTGAAGTTCTTTCATTCCAAGAATTTTTACACGTACTCCTTTTCCTTTTAATGCTGACTTAACATCTTTTTCAACTCTGTCAGCATACTCTTCAGAGTGAAGAATATTAGGAGCTTCATTGACAAGGTCACGCATAAAGTTGATGGAACTGGCAACATTTTCAGATTGTTTAGTTGTTTTCTCTAAAGAACGTTTTACTTTTTTATCAGCAATATAAATGCAGACTTTATCAAAGCTGTGTTCTGTTTTTTTAGCAAGATGAGTATCAAAGCTATAAGCAGTCATCTGAACAGATTCAGTTATAAGGGCAACAGTATCAACTAGCTTATTAATAGCGTTAAAAGAAGCCGCATCAAAACATACTGAGCTAAACTTTTTACCAGCAATCATTTTAAAAGCGTTAGCTGCAGCTCTTCTAATACCTTCAGCTTTTGATTTCGTTTTCTCACCTAGACCAATAACAAAAACATTGGCCCCTGCATGGTTTGTAAATTGAAAGCTAGAACCAGCAGCCGCTGAAAAGTTTTGACTTGCTTTTAATTGGTTAAATTGTTTAACGAGTTCTTTGTCACTCCATCCTAGTTGGGCTTTATCATTCTTTGAATAAGCACCGACTACGATCGCTTCGGCATTATCGTAGTGTTTTGTTTCAAAATCATAGTGAATTTTCATTATAGACTCCCTTAATTATCTATTTTTAAATTATTGTGCGCAGAAAACTCTATCAGAAAGAGAATTTATTGTCTAAATAGTGTGCTTTTAGTACTCTAATTTTATGCTCAAACTGTATTCTAGCTATATTGCAGCAAATTTTATTGTACCTCTTTTAGTGAGTTCGGTCTTTTTCGTCACTTTTCTTATGACATTTGAGCTATTTAGAATTATGACAATTGTTTCGTCTGATCAAATCTCTTTTGGTTTTATTTTAGGCTTAGTTGGAAATGTGATGACGACATTGATACCGATGGCCATACCGATTTCGATCTTTTTTTCAACTATTTTTAGTTTATCACGTATGTCTGGAGATTCTGAGTATGTGGCCATGCGAGCTGCAGGTTTACCCAAGTTTAAGATTTTAGTTCCTTATTTGGTTATTGCAACTTTAGTGGCTGCTTGTGTCTATGTTTTAAATCAGGAACTGGTTCCTAGTGCACACTCTCAAGTAAGAAAAAAAATTAAGATATTAAGTTCGACGAGTCTTATTCAAGGTCTCAAGTCGGGCCAGTTTTTTACGCGGCTTCACAATATTACGATTTTTCCAGGTGCGGTGGATGAACAATCTAAAGAATTGGAGAATGTTTTCTTACATATTTTTGATCATGAGGGACAACGAGAAAAAGTGATCATGGCGCAAAAAGGAAAAATCTTACATAATAAGGATGTTAAAACTGGAATTGAATCATTTAAACTTTTTTTGGAAGACGGAAATATCGTCAATAAAACTCAATCCTCTTTAGATATGGAGAAAATTTTATTTAAGGAATATGAACTTCCAATATCTGAACAAAGATTTTCTTATCAAACTTCGATGAAAGAAATCATGATGAACAGAAAACAATTGAATAATTTTATTGAGGGCGGGCTTAAACAAGCAAAAGAAAAAGGTTTTGATAAAAAAGATTATTTTAATGCGACTTATGAGTATTGGAATCGAATAAATACACCACTGTTATGCTTAATTTTAACTTTTTTAGGTTTTACTTTGGGGATAACGGGTAATAGAGGAAGAAGTCGAGGAGCAAGTGGAAAGGCCATTTTGTTTATTATAGGTTATTATATACTTTATTTTTCTCTCGTTAGTGGAGCTAGAGAGGGAGAACTTCCTGTTTTTTTATGCGCAGTAATTCCTAATTTGTGCTTATTAATCTATTCTTTTAAATCTTACCGAAATATTGATTGGCTTAGCTAGTTACTTGGTTTCGGCGCCATTTTTTCTTTATATTCTTTAGCAGAATAGATTAAGCCTTTATGAGAAGGAAAAAGTGGGAATTCATAATTTTCGGCTTCTGACTGTGGAAAAATAAAACTTTTTACACCTGTCTTGGTTTGGGCCGAGATCAACTGATTATTTAAAAAGACTTTTGAAACGTTATAATTACCCATAAAAAGAAGTATGGTTTCACCTTGTAAAAATAAAGTTCTTCCTTTTCTTAAGACATATCTTTTAATTTTTTGCTCATCGACTTTATAGCTAATCCAAGTATCCCCTTCAGCCGCAACGATATAAACATTTTGCTTTTGAGTATCCATCGCATTTTTTATGGAGTCTGGAAGAAGAGCTGGGTCGCTCGTTTCATCAGCATTATTGACAATAGTATAAAGCTGAGTCGGAGCTGGGTAAAAGTTTTCATAAGGAAGTTTTCCGTTTAAGTTCTTAGCTTGATCTTGAGTTTGATCACTTTCTTCCTTTTTAACCGGTTTTACTTCTTCGTCTTTTTGCTTTTCTTCTACAATAGCTTCTTTGCTTTCAAGTTTTTGATCCGATGGTGTTGGATCAGTATTTTCTGTTTTTTGAGATGTTTCTTTTTCTGTTACAAGATTTTCGTTTAGAAACTTCTTCGAAGCTTGTGATTCGAATAAATTCTCATCTTCGGCTTTAAGGGTTTTTTCTTGGCTTGGTGTCGTGTTGTTAATTTCTTTACTTTCAAAGTTTAATTGTGAAAAGAAATTAACAATCCCTTTTATAATTAAAAAGATAATGGCCAAGACAATAAGTGTATAAATAA
>PAKC01000003.1 GCA_002706205.1 Halobacteriovoraceae bacterium | reverse complement strand
AAAAAGATCAGATAGCTATAGATAGTTTACACGATGGAAAAACTTTTGACATTTCTTCACAAATGTCAGCAGTAATAATTATTTTTGGAGTAGCTACAGTTTTATTTAGTTTGATTTTTACCGGATACATTTACACTTTGCCACCAGAGCAAGATACAAAATATTTATTAAAACCAAATCTGTTATGGATTAATACTTTAATTCTTTTTTTTGTTACCTACTATTTCAACAAAGTTAATAACAATGTTAAAAAAAAAGAAACGTCAAAAGTTAAAAAAAACTTAATTTTTGTAGGTGCTTTAAGTTATCTATTTTTATTTGGTCAAATAATTTTTTGGTTTAAATTAATGAAAAATGGAAATTTTGTTTCTACAAATACTTATTTTTCATCATTTTATTTTTTTACAGCTCTTCATGGACTACATCTTTTAGGAGGCTTATTTTTTTGGGGCAGGGTTACTTCTAGAGTTCTTAAACTTAAAAACAATGAAATTTTAGATGAAGAAAAAAATATATCTGCTCTTTCTTTATATTGGACTTTCTTGTTAATAGTTTGGATAGCTTTTTTCTTAATGATTTAACCACGTCATCTAGTGATACTTCTTCATTAAGAAATGGAATGATGATACCAAGGCTATGCATAAAAAAACTATAAAGAGTTTTACAAACATTGCCAAATAATTTTATTAACTTTCAAAGCCAAGGTGTATATCATAAATACGATTCAAATTCGCGGTGTCCTCGGTCGTTTCATTAAGAATCATCTTGTAGAAGAAAATATTTCTAAAAATAAGTTTGACGTATTTTCTTGTTTCGTAAAAAGGAATATTTTCAATATTTTCTAGTATAAAATTACTAGTTAGATATTCTTCTTGCCATTCATTTACACGGCTTTCCCCTGCATTATATGCGGCTAGTGAATACACCAAATTATGGTTATAGTTTGTTAGTAAGTTTGTAAAATATTTTGTTCCAAGCTGAATATTGAGATTGGGATTGTATAAATGACTTTTTTTGAGTCTTCTTTTAAACTGTCTCGCCGTCGTTGGCATTAATTGCATAAGGCCTCTGGCCCCGACATGAGATCTAGCTCTGGCATTAAAACCTGATTCTTGACGGATTAAAGAGAGAGCAATGATAGGATCAAAACCTTTTGTATTGGCCTTAATTTGATTCATATAAGGTTTTGGAAATAAAATCTTAAGTGTATTTTCAGTGAGTTTTATCTTTCCAGCATTTATTGATCGATAGATGATTTTAAAGCTTTCAAGATAAGCTTCGTGGGTTGAAAGGTGATAAGCTGCGGTTAGAATATGTGCCTGTAACTGCGAATACGTTTTCTTTTTTTGAAGGTTTTTGAGCTCAAGTGAAACAAAACGTGGATTATGAATTGTACCCCATGTCACAATTCTCTTTAGCCATTTTCGATCTAGTGTTTGATTAGCAACATTGTCATCCTCATCTTGGGAGAGATTACTAAGATATATCTCACGAGTTGAAAGGCCTGAGTTCTGACTTAAAATTTTAGCCGAGAGAATAGCATAATAACTCAATGGGTTCTCTTTGATAAGACGTTCAAACTCATTGGTAGCATCCTGATAGTATCCGAGCTTACTATAGGAATAGGCGACCCAGAAATGAATCTTTGAGTGAGTATAAAGAAAGTTCTTATCAAGCTTATAGTCTTTTAATAATTGAACAGCAGCATAGTATTGTTCTTGTAATATATAAGACCACATATATTCAAAAATTGTATCATCAACATGATATTTTTTTTGTTGTAATATTCGTTTAAAACCGGCTTGAGCTTGTACATAATGACCACGTCTCATATATGATTTAGAGAGGCTTAAAAGACTTGCCAGGGCCCTTCTGTGTGGTTGGTACTTATATGTTTTGTTTAAAAAGGTTAAAAAAGTATCAAAATCTTTTTTAATTTCTTTTGAGGATTTGGAGGTATCAACGGTTTGAAAAGCCTGCCCCTTAAGCTTTTTTAGCTCTCGATAAAATACAGAGCGTGTTTTCCAGATCTCCAAATCTTTTGTTTGAATGAACCTTGTATCAGCTGCAGTTAAGTGTAGATAGTTTAGTAATCTTTTAGAAGGTGTAGAGTCCGTTTTTACATAATGTTGTATAAAGACCTGTGAATAAAGTTTGTGGGCTTTTTTTCCAATTGCAAATCGACTTAGAAAATACTGAATATCGGTTAAGTTTCTTCGAAATAAAATAGCTTTTGAATTTTTCTCTATATATTTGGCTTCACGTTGGTGAAAACGCAGAGAATTACCAGAGTTTAAAGTAAGTCTTTTAATATATTTATTAAAACAAATATTTTGTAAGTTTTGATTGAGTTCTTTTTGAATTAAATCATCATAGTTTTTTGATTTTAACTTAGTACAGGTTCTTTTTATTGTTCTAAGTTTTTTAACTCTCGATAGGTTTAATATTCCTTGGGTCCAAATTGTATATTCTTTAAAAGTGGGGTTTTGGTGCAGTCTTGTGTTTAACTTACGAACGAGTCGTTCATTCACAATTCCCTTACGAGCAAGTTTAAAAAGTTCTTTGAAATTATTTGCAAGTTTTGTTTCTGTTTTGGAAATATGAATCTTTTCAAATGAGCCAGCTAATCCGCGAGCATGAACCGATTTTTTCGCAGCAAAAGATGAAAGTCCTAATCCTAATCCGATAATAAGTATATATATTTTGATCTTCAAAATGCCTCCATGCTTTTTGAGAAATCTTATTAAATAGAATAACATTTATTTGTTAAATTGTGCTAAGAAAGATCGTATTTTCCACCCCTTAAAATTATTTAAGGCGACCTACTTGTATCTCCTTAATTTTTCTTTGAATTTCATCTAAAACAGGTTTTTTATCTTCAGGTACAACAAGGGCAATATTTTCAATATAATCTAGTACTTCACTTAGGTACTCAATTTCTTCCTCAGATTTTTGCTTTAGATAGTTTATGGTTAAGTTGATTTCATGGGCAACTTCAGGAAACTGGTCACCCTCTCTAAAGTGAATATCCTCAACTTGATCACTTTCCCTGATTTGACGTAAGTGATTGATAAGTTTGTACATTGGACCAGCGATCTTATGAGAAATAAAAACACAAAATACAAAAACAAGACCGATAAAGCCTAGTTGCGTCAAAATAAGGTAGGTTAATAAACTTGAGCGTTGATTTTGATATTCTAAAGCAAGATTTGAATTTTCCCCATTAAGTAATTTAAGCTCATTGGCCAACGAGATGATATAGTCAAAAAGTTCATAAATTGTCATGGGATAAATAAGACTACCTAAAAAAACAAGGCTGCAGATAATAAAGCAGAACTTGTATTGAAACTGAGGATTTATGATGAAAATTTTTCTATTGTTTGCCAAGGGAAATCCTTTTTAATTACGCTTTTTTTATTTTATATTAACGACTTAAAAAATATTGTAAATCAGTAGGAAAGAATAACTTAGTTTTTATAAGGAATAGATAATGGAAAATTTAGAAGAATTGGTTTCACAAGTAGAAAATCCTCTTACAGGGAAAACTCTTGGTGCAGAAAATAGAGTCGTTAGTGTTGAGTATAAGGGACAAGATTTATATGTGAAGTATAAGCGAGATGGAATTGACCCTGATACAAAAAAAGTTCTAGAAAAAAATATTTTAAACTGTCTAGCAGATAAAGTAGATGAAGATAATCTTTTTATCTTAGCGCAGTCTGATGACAGTAGAGATGTTTTAGCTGGAACAGCAAGGGAGCCAGAACCGAAAAACTCACAACCAGCACAACTGAAGGTTGGGCATGGAACAGTTGGTGAAAAAAGAAGAATTCCCAAGGTCAAACATGTCATATCGATTGGGTCAGGAAAAGGGGGAGTTGGTAAGTCAACTTTTACAGCAAATTTGGCCGTAACTTTGGCACAACAAGGTCATAGTGTTGGAATTATTGATGCAGATATCTATGGACCTTCAATGCCAATGATGTTTAACAAAAGAGATCATAGGCCGCAAGCTACTGATGAACAAAAAATTCTTCCTTTAGAAAATTATGGAGTTAAATTTATTTCTTTTGGAAGTTTTATTCATGAAGACGAACCAGTTGTTTGGCGTGGCCCTATGTTGGGTGGTGTTTTAAATCAGTTCTTTTTTGATACCGACTGGGGAGATTTAGATTATTTATTGCTAGATTTGCCACCAGGAACAGGAGATGTTCAACTTTCAATGATTCAAAATATTGAAGTTGATGGATCAATTATTATTTCAACTCCTCAAGATGTCGCTTTGTTAGATGCTAGAAAAGCTTTACATATGTTTGATAAGTTAGGCCTTCATGTCATCGGTATGGTGGAGAATATGAGTTCTTTTATTTGTGATGATTGTGGTAAGGAGCACTTTGTTTATGGAACAGGAGGCGTGACCACGGCATGTAATGAGTTGGGCGTAGGCTATTTAGGAAAAATAGCGCTAGACTTAGGGGTAAGAAAAGCAGCTGATTTTGGAACTCCCTATATGTGGAATGCACAAAAATATGAGGGCAGTAAAATTTGGAATAGCTATAGGGAAATTGCTTCTAAGGTAGACAGCTATTTTAATCCTGATGATAATAAGAAAAAAGGAATATTATCTAAGATATTGAAAAAGTAGTAAGGTGTTAATTGGATCTAAAAATTTTTGAAATCATAGATGAACAGAATATTGTTTGTTTTACTGGTAGATTAAACTTGTTAAAACCCCAGACAAATGAACATGTCGGATCAATCATTTTTATCGATGGACAAATTGTTAATGCCCTTTGGAAGGGTTGTGCTCCTTTTAAGGCTTTGATGAACCTTTTTATTAAGTTCTATGAGCAGGATTTGAAAGTTGTTGTTGAGCCAGAGCTTATAGATGAAAAGTATATAAAGCTGAGCTATCCTTTAGAAAAGTTCAAAAGGTTAGCAATCGAAAGTATTGAAAACTATCTTAAAACGAAGGGAGAGAGACCTTCCGATCATTTGAAATTGTATATAAAACCTGAGTTTATTAAAACTGGAAATGATGTTGTACAAGAGGAATTTAACCTGCTTTGTACTCTTGGTGAATATAATAAAGTTTCGGATGTATATGAAAAATGCGAAATGCTTGATCACGAAATAACGTATGCCCTTATCAATTTAAGAAAAAAGAATGCGATTAAAGTTGTAGATGTAAAATAAGGAATTTTTATGAAAACACAAAAGCACAATGAAGGTGAACTGGCCGATTTAACGGTAAAAATTGAAGCTCAACTCATTAAAGATTTGCAGACGATGTCAGAAAACTCTGAAATGTCTGTAGATGATATTGTCGCTGTTGCAATTAAAAGGTTTAGATCTTCTCATGCTGATTATATGGGAATAAAATTAGATTATCCTTAAATTAAAAGTTAATTTGAAATATAGTTGATACTTTTGGCAATTTGAAGAAGTGCTTCGTCACTTATCCAAAATGCCCCTTCATCACGATTACAATCAGTAATGACATTTTGATGATAAAGATTGCAACTTGCTCCAAAGGTATTTCTTACTTTGTACTGACATTTATTCTTAAACCATTTTCTAGCGATAACGGTGTTGGTGTGAGGAACATTTGCTTGTGCTAAAACCTTATTTAAAGGATAGGTTAATATCATCGGTTGATGCGCATTTAGTAAAGAGTTAATAATCTTAAAAAAGTTTTTGGTATTTTTTTGTTTTGCTAAGTTCCTTTCCCAGGCTTTCCCAGTATATCTTAATGTGTTTGGCGCCTTTATCTTTTTAGGTTTAAATTCTTGTAGAGTAAGTTCTTTGTTTTCACATTTTTTTAAGGCAATTTTGGCAAATGCATTATTTAAATCATCGCCTTTTAGTATGTTTATAAGTTGGGGATCCATGATGTCTGCTAGGAGTGTTAACTTCTCTAGCTCATGTTTTACATCTTGATAACCAAGATTTGGGGACTCATCAAGTGTCTTTTTAATCTTTTCAAGTTTCTTGAAGTCGTAAATCGTAGATCTTATCTTTAAGTTTGTTGGATCAAAGGGAAAGTCTTTTTCGCTACAAATTTTATTTTGTTTACTTATGTGTTTAAGGGCCTGTGCTGTATACGCTCCTTGGTAGAATTTTTGTAATGTACTTTTGGAAGATCTATTTAGTTCCCATGAAAGTCGCATAAATGGATTATTTTCTACTTTTTGATTCCACATCGCCGCAATATGCATCGCAGATACAGGTCTTTTAATTTGGGCCGAAATGAGATCAGAGATTGCAAAAGCATAACACCATCCTATTAAACCTTGATTCCTTGGTGTGCTGAAATATTCTTTCATTTGCTCATTCATATTGTCCCGGATATCAACATCAGTACATTCCGCCTTAGAAACAAGTGCATGGGCCCTAAGAGTAAAAGTGAAAAAAATGATCAAGGTTACCTTTTTTATCATATCTTCGTTTTTCGGCACTTTTTATCTATTAATTTAATTTGAGCTTTCTTCGTTCTCAATTTGGTTGGGGGAAGAGTTTTTCTAAACTGTTTGATAAGTTGACAGTGTATAGATTTTTTACACGTCCAAATATACATCTTAAGTTATTTCAGTGGGTTAAGGGGTCACCTTAGCATGATTCTCTTGGCATGAAGCTTGCTTCTATATTGGGTATAGGAGAAGAGAAAATGAAAGCATTAAAGAGAGTATTTATTGGAGTGACAGTTTTTGTAACAACTAGTTTTTTTATACTAGGTGGTATGAATTCTATCATTGTGGATGAAAATGCTTTTTTAAAAAATGATTTGAATATTAAATTTGCAAAGCGTTTGGACGACTTAAATGGTGAAGTGACCATTGGTAGGATGGCCGCCTCTTTACCTGAATGGAACCAAAAAGATGCTTTGGCACAAAAAAAGATAAAGTCGAAATTAAAAGAAGATAAAAAAACCATTCAAAAACAAGACTTAGTGCTCAATCAAGAAGAAACAGTTGAAAGAATAGAAGTTCCAGTAGAAAAGACTAAACCTGCTATTAGAGATGCTATTGGTTTAGAACTTACAGGTGGTCTTTATAAGCAAAAACCGATTAATAATTCTAAAGTTATTGCAGGATCACTCAGTGTTGTTGATGGTGTATTGGAAGAGGTAAGCTTTATTTTACCTGATGGGACAAGTAGAAGCTTAAGCCTTGTCAATTCGAGAATGGTGGGAAATGTGTTTCAATTTGAAGATACTGAAACTCGAGACATTAGAAGTGGATTATTTTATGTTTTAAATCGAGAAGAAGGTAAGTATATGTTAACGATTACGAATGATACGAACTTTGGTGGTTTAAGGCTTGAATATACAGACCCTCGTATGGTGGATAGCTTAGCAGATAGTTATACTGAAACTCAATGGGGGATGAATGCTCAAAACGATTCTTCTGAATTAAAACAACAAGCTTATGAAACAACTTATCAGGAAGAAGAGGATGGTTTTTATAGAGATGAATATGCAAATAATATGGACACTGAAACATTAGAATATAATCAACCAGCAGAGAACTATGACGAATATCGTGAGGAAAGTGATGAATATAGAGAAGATGATTTCGGGCCACAAGATGATCAAGATTATTATCAAGAAGATGAATATGAGGAAGAACCTCAGGTCATGGACCAAGATGAAGAAACATACGCTTTTTCTTTTTAGATATATTTAACATTCAGTAATATTGACGGCCAGCCCTCCTCGGCTGGTTTCTTTGTATTGTTTTTTCATATCTTTACCAGTTTGTTTCATTGTGGCAATGACCTTATCGAGAGAAACAAAGTGTGAGCCATCTCCCCTTAAAGCCATTCTTGCAGCATTAATTGCCTTAATTGCTCCCATGGCATTTCGTTCAATACAAGGAATTTGAACTAGTCCACCGATGGGGTCACAGGTTAAACCTAGGTTATGCTCCATTGCAATTTCAGCAGCATTTTCAACTTGTGAAGGATTACCGCCGAGAACTTCACATAGGGCGCCAGCGGCCATGGAACAAGCGACACCAACTTCACCTTGGCATCCGACTTCCGCTCCACTAATACTAGCATTTTTTTTGTATAGAATTGCAATGGCGCCAGCTGTAAGAAGAAACTTTTGAATTCCTAGTACAGATGATTGTGGACAAAAATTAGTATAATAGTGGAGAACTGCTGGAATTATTCCTGCCGCACCGTTTGTTGGAGCTGTGACAACTTGTCCTCCTGCTGCATTTTCTTCATTTACCGCCAAAGCATATAGATTAACCCAATCTAAAACACTTAAAGTGTCTGTGAGATTTTTTTCAGGGTTTTGTGTAAGTAATCTATAAACTTTAGGGGCCCTTCGTGCGACTTTAAGTCCTCCTGGTAAAGTTCCAGTATTTTTGAAGCCTCGTTTAACACAGTCTTGCATTACCTTCCAATAATGAAGCAAATCTTGAGCTATTTGCTCTTTGGATCTCCATGTTAGCTCATTCTCATATACAATATCTGAGATATTAAGCTTGTTTTCCTCACACTGCTTAAGTAAATTTGCTGCACTAGAGTAGGGAAATTTTATTTGCTGCAAGTGAGAATCAATAACACTTGAAGTGTCTATTTCAGCCTCTTCTAAAATAAAGCCGCCACCAATAGAATAATAAATTTTTCTGATTATTTCTTTGTGGTTTTCATCAAATGCAGCAAAGGCCATACCATTTGGATGATGAGGTAAGCTTACCCGTCTGTGAAACTTTATGTCCTTTTGGAAATGGAAGTCGATAATTTTATTTTGACCATCAAAATTCATATTGAGTTTTTTTGAACTTTTTACGTTTTCAAGTATGGAGTCAATGGCATCAGAATTAATTGTTTCAGGCTCAAACCCTTGGAGTCCTAAAATACAAGCTTTGTCAGTACCGTGACCTTTACCAGTCAAAGCTAAAGAACCATAGAAGTCGCACTTTATGATATGAATATCAGAAAAACGATGAATTCCCGTGATAAAGTCGATAAAAGACTTTGCTGCTTTCATGGGACCAACGGTATGTGAACTTGAAGGGCCAATGCCAACGGTATATATATCAAAGACACTAACAGACATAGCTTATATATAAACTCCAAAGAGTGTACAGATGACCCACAGGACAGCTGATGTAAATAAGGGAATAGTAAGGTTGTCATCAAGTTTAAGTGGAATCATATCAAAAGCAGTACAAATTCCACCAAGTAAGACAGAAACAAATAAGATGAGAATATCAAACTTACCATTATAGCCGGTTAAAACAAAAAGACTTACTAAAGTTATAGCAATGAAAAAGGCCAGTGACCCTTCAATGGTTCGAGTTGGGGTGAGTTTATGTTTACCAAATCGAATTCCGACAATAGCAGAAAGTGGATCTGCAAAGGCTAAAGAATAAATTCCAATGAGTGCAATATGTTTAGGAAAAGCAACTATGGTCAACAAAACCGCCATGGCATAAGGAACCATAGCAGATTCTTTTAACTGCTCTTCTGCTCGCATGATAAAACGAGTAAAAGGTAATAGTTTTGATGCTGTTTCAGGATAATTAACTCGCACTTGTTCTACAATATAAAGTGCACAGGCAATAGTTCCTAAAAAGTGAATCATTTGTGAATGGCTAAAAGAAATAAGGTACAGTGTTGCTATTGAGCCGCCATTAAACATATGAAACAATCTACGCATAATTTGCATATTATGTCGTGTTGATAGGTTCTCAGCTTTTTTAGTCTCGTCTTGATTCTTATCAACTTCGATTTTTTCTTCTAAGAGTTGGGTTTTATTAGAGTCCGACTCATTCCAACTATAATTGATGTCATTCATAATATAAACCTTTAAAAATAGTATCGGAGTATGTCAGCTTGTGCATAAATTGTAAATATTATGTGGATTTAAGCTATTGGAATTACGATAGAGGTTTAAGCCTAGTTTTGCTATGCGCCTCTACAATTTTATCATTTCAATTATACTTTTATGATGATTGACGTAAGAAAAGACATACCTTTAAGATTTCGCTTTTTAGAAGCCCTTTTTTTAGGAATACTAAGGGTCATTCCGTTGCTGGGGGTTGTAAAACGTTTACGTTTATATAATCAAAAAAAAGCTGAGGAGTTTTTGTTAAAACGTAGACAAATACAAGGTCGAAAGGGAATGACTTATGCTGTAGATGTTCAATATGATTTGTCGCCTGAAGAATTTAAGAAAAAATATTCAAGCTGTTCAAAGCCTGTTCTTTTAAAGGGGGTTGCTAAAAATTGGCCATGTTGTAAGAAATGGAATTTTGACTTTTTACAGGAAAAGTATGGAAGTCAAAAGTTTCATATTGTCGCAGCAGAGGGTTTTATGACTTCTGAAGAAAAGAAACATTTAAATATTGAAGGAGAGTCAGGAGGTAACCCAAAGCTAAAAAACTTTTTATTAAGTCAGCAAAATAATGGAGTGGGGAATCTTAGATTTTGTCCAATTGTAGAGGAGAATACAGAACTTATTAATGATTTAGATAAAAAGTGGTTAAGTCGTATGACTTCTGCATCGATGGGTGTTTCATATTTGTCGTTTATTAGTGGTAAGGGTAAAATTACTAATACACATAATGCTATGACTTCTTTTTTATTTGTGATGGCCAGTGGTTCTAAAAAGTGGACGTTGTTTCCGGCTGCATATTATCCCGTATTGAATATGCCGTTACATAAAAAAGGATATTTTTACTCTGAAATAAGTCCTTATAATGATGAAAATATAAAAGCTTCTGTTTTTGAAATGGTAGATAGATACACATGTTTAGTTGAAGAGGGAGATGTTTTATATGTTCCCGCATGGATGTTTCATCATGTTGAAAACTTGGAAGATAGCTGGGGGCTTAGTTATAGAATGAGTCACCTATGGAGTGCAATTGATAGTTCACTTGGGCTTACTCTTAATAGAATTTTTACATCTTCACCAAGTTTTTTACAAATTGTTTGGCATTCATTTTATGGTAAACCTGTTTCGAAAAGAAAAAAATTTTTAATGCAGCCAAAACTTTTTAAAAATCGTTAGATTATCTTTAATTGAAAACTTCTTTAACGGCCCGATTACGGTGTGAATAGAAGAGAAAACTCAAACTCACAGACAAAAGCTGTTATGATGTAACTATTCTAAATTTTTAGATGTCTGAACAGTAAAGCTTATTTCAAATTTGAAATTATTTACTTCTAAATAACTGCTGGCTAGGGCCTCAAGGAAATCCCTTTTTAAAAGCACTTCAGAGGTTCGTTACTAGGTTTGAGTTTTCTCTATCATCAATTTAGTAGAAGAGGGCGGTTAAAAAAATTCTTTATGACTTTGAGACAGTTGGTATTTTTTGTAGAGTACTTTCAAGTTGTTCTGAATTGTATATTTTAGCCGGTGCAAAGTGAAGGTCAATAGTAGCAAAAGGCTTAGGTAGTTTAGCTTTATTCCAAGATTTTTCAAAAATTTTTTGGCGATTACAAATTGCTCGAACAGGAATAATGGGAACATTTGTTTTGTGGGAAATAGCGCAAATTCCTTCTTTTACTTTATAGATAGGTCCTCTGGGTCCATCAACAGCAAAGGCCATTTTATACCCTTGTTTTACTTTTCTAATAGAAGCTATTAAGCCTGATATGGCCTTTTTAGAAGATGAGCCTCGCACAGGTAAGTAGCCTAGTCTTTTCGCCGCATTAGTCATAATTTCTCCATCTTTTGAAATAGATACTAAAACGGCCATATTTCTTTTTCTGAAGAAATTGAGAAGGCATAGCTCATCTTGGTGAAAGAAAGCTAAAAGGTAACGGCTTTGTTGAGTAGGTTTCTTTTGATTAAAACATTCGAAAAAAAAGTTTTCGTCAGCCTTTGAAGCAAAGTGAAGCCTATACTTAAATGTTAATCCAAGTAATCTAATAAAAGCAAAGGCAATGAATCCAAGACATTTTTCGCGCATAAATAAAAAAAGGTTCCAGCAGACTTTTGGTACGGCATCGTGTTACCAAAAGTCTGCTGGAACCTTATAGAGTTAAGATAAAATCTTTTTAAATTCTTCTTTCATGATTGGAACAATTTTAAATAAATCTCCAACAATACCATAATCTGCTTTGGTAAATATTGGTGCATCTGGGTCAGTATTAATAGCAACAATGACCTTAGATGTTCGCATACCAGCTAAATGTTGGATTGCGCCAGAGATACCACATGCAATATAAAGCGAAGGAGATACAGTTTTACCTGTTTGACCGACCTGCATATCAGGAGAGGCATAACCAGAGTCAACAGCAGCTCTTGAAGCACCTACTGTTGCTCCAATAACCTCAGCCATTTCATCAAGAATAGAAAAGTTCTCTGAGTTTTTCATAGCACGTCCGCCTGAAATAATAATATTAGCTTCTGTAAGATCAACCTTCTCTGATGCTGAAGCAATGATCTCTTTAATTGCTGCTCTGATTTCACCAGCTTCTACATTTGCTTCATTAACTTCACCAGAAGCAGCAGTTGTAGACTCTGGAAGTCCTAAAGCATTAGGTCTAACTGTGATGAAATGAGGCTTGGGACCTTGTAAGTTTACTTTTGCTAAACATTTTCCAGCAAAGAGTGGTCTGGTTCCAGCAAATTCATCACCCTCAAAGAGAAAATTAACACAGTCCGAAGCCATCCCAGCGTCAAACTTAGTTGCCAATCTTGGAAACATATCTTTTGCTAGTGACGTTGCCCCAGTCATAACATAATCATAGCTTTGAGAGCTGATAAAGCCATGAAGAGCATTTGAGTATCCTTCAGGTGAATATTTATCTAAGTTGTCACCTTTAAGCTTATGAACTTTAGCTGCACCATGCTCAGCTAAAACTTTAACCTGAGCATCATCTAGGTCGCCAATGACGGCAACATCTACAGTTTGCCCTTCAAGCTTCCCAAGAATTTCTAAGGTTACAGGTTTAATATTTCCTTTATGTGTTTCTGAAAAAACTAATACGTTTGCCATGTGAATTCCCCTTAAATAACTTTTGCTTCTGTTCTCAATAGACCCACAACCTCTTCAACAACTTTTTGTTGATCAGCTTCGTCCATTGCATCAAACTTCTTTCCTGCTGGTTTTTCAGGTGGAAGTTGAAAGTCTGAATAAACAACTCTTCGATCATCTGCTGTTACTCCAACATCACCTAAACTCAACTGTTGCATAGGCTTTCTTTTTGCTTTCATAATACCTGGTAATGAAGCATATCGAGGAGTGTTGATTCCTTTATTCGTAGCAAGAATACAAGGTTTATTAAGCTCGTAAATTTCTAAAGCTCCCCCTTCAATTTCTCTTTTAACAGTTACTTTATCTCCGTCTTGTTCAAAACCAACAATAACTGAAACAGAAGGTAGCTCCATCATGGTTGCTAGAATTTGTGGAACTTGAAGACAGTCATCATCAATGGCTTGTTTTCCACATAAGATTAGATCTGCAGATTTACCAGATTTATCGATTGCACCCTTAAGAGCTTTAGCAATTGAGTAAGAATCGAGGTTATCTTCAGCCTCTACTAAAATCGCTTCATCCGCACCCATGGCCATTGCCGTTCTTAAAGCTTCGGTGTCCTTAACGCCACCAACACGTACAACAGTAACAGTAGACCCTGCATTTGCAGCCTTAACAAGTAATGCTTGCTCAACCGCAAATTCATCGTAGGGGTTCATAATCCATTTGATCGAATTAGTTTCGATAAATGTTCCATCACCATTAGGTTGAACTTTCGTTTCCGTGTCAGGAACTTGTTTTACACAAACAAAAATGTTCATTAGATACTCCTTAAAAAAATAATATGTTTATTTACCAAGCACTTCCCTTGCTATAACTAATCTTTGTATTTGGCTTGTACCCTCGTAGATTTGAATAAGCTTTGCGTCACGCATAAGTTTTTCTACTGGGTACTCTTTAGAATAACCATAACCGCCATATATTTGTACAGCATCTGTTGTGATTTGCATACACGAATCCGCAGCAAATGCTTTCGCTGTTGAGGCAATGGTTGTATTTTGCTCTCCTTGATCAGCAAGCCAAGCAGCTTTTTGAATCAAGAGTCTAGAGGCTTCAACTTTCATTTTCATTTCAGCAATCATAAATTGTATCGCTTGATGTTTTGATAAAGGGACTGAAAATTGTTTTCTTTCTTTCGCATACTCAACTGATAAATCAAGTGCTCTTTGAGATCCACCCAAGGCAATAGAAGAAACGAGTGGCCTCGAGTGATCTAATGTTTTCATCGCAATTTTCCATCCTTCACCGGGTCCTCCTAACATATTTTCTTTAGGGACTTTAACATTATTAAAACGAATACTTCTTGTATCTGAACAGTTTTGTCCAAGTTTATGCTCTTTTTTACCAATTTCAATTCCTTCAAAATCTTTTGAGACAACAACAGCAGATATTCCTTTGTGTTTAAGTTTGGGATCAATAGAGCAGTAAACGACAAACCAATCGGCATGCCCAGCATTTGTAATCCACATTTTTTCACCGCTTAGGACCCAATGATCGCCTTTATCCTTAATCGTTGTTTGGATACCTGCAGCATCTGAACCATTACCAGGTTCTGTTAAGCAAAATGAGGCTAAGAGTGGACTCTCTGTAAAGGGGCGTAGAAAACGCTCCTTTTGTTCTTCAGAACCACCTACAACGATAGGTGTAAGGGCAAGATCATTACACATTATGGAAGTATGCATTCCCATACAGCCATAAGAGAGAGCCTCACCGACAGTGACCGCATCCACAAGGCTTAATCCATTCCCCCCATATTCTACTGGAATACATGTATTAACAAAGCCTAGTTCCCAAGCCTTTTTTATTTGATTGATTGGAAAAGTTGAGTTTTGGTCAAATTCAGAGGCATAGGGAATCATTTCTTTTTCAGAAAATTTTTTGGCCATATTATACATTTCGATTTGTTCGGCAGTTAAGGCAAAGTTCATTCTTAATTCCTTTATTGTCACTAAATGGGTGTCGCTGAATTTTTAAACTCTTTTGGAATTATAAAGTGATTTTGTATTTTAGAAAAGAATGGTAACTGTTGCAATGGCTCGACAACAAAACTTCTTTCGCTCCAAGCTGGGTGAGGTATGACAAGATTTGGTTGATTAATTTTATCTAAATCCCAAAAAATAATATCGATGTCAATTATTCGAGGGCCCTTGGGAATATCTCGTTTGCGACCAAGTTCATATTCAATTTGAGCAGTTACTTTTAATGTTTCTTGAGGATTTAGTGAAGGGATTTTAAACTCCAGAACTTGATTATAAAAATCTGGCTGATTTAAATATTCAATTGCTGGAGAAGAGAAAATTTGGCTTTCTGCAACAAAATCGAAATATTTGCACAGCTGGTTTTTGGCCTGAAGAAGATTCTTTTTTTTATTTTTTAAATTACTTCCTGTAGCAATGATGAGACTCATTGTTGTTGCTTCTCTTCTTTTGATTTCTTCTTTTTTAATGTTTTTGAATATTGCTCAATAAGAGATGGTGAGAGACCAGGCTTTTTTGGTTTAGGGTATGTTTTAAGTCCACAACTGGTCAGTAATAAAAATAAGAAAGCTAATAGTGCTAATTTAAAATTCAATTCCAAATCCTATGCTGAGTATATCAGTTCCAATATCTGCTTTAAAAAACCAACCGGGAACCAATCGCTTTAAAAGGGTTGCACCCAAAATTATTTGAGTTTTTTCGATATCATTTTTTGTCTCAGTTTCTAATTGTGCTCTTAATGTATCACCATCAATAACTGTTCCAATATCTGGCCCGGATACACTAATCGTTTGAAAACCAGCATATGGCATGACATAGGAGTAAAAAGGAGCTTTAAAAGTATATTTAATTCTGGCGGTGATATTGTGAATGACGCTTGCAGAGGCTTGGTCTGGAAACCCATCAACTTGGGTTCTTCCATATAGACCTTCGATCCAATAATTATCTGAGAATTGATAGCCCCAGGTAAAACTAAATTGATTACCTGCCATAACATCATCAGTAACTTTATTATTGAAGCGAAATTGATTATAAGCAGCTGTTACAATATTATCCGGCTTTATGTATCGGTTACTTCTATTAAATTCACTAATTGTGTCATTTAACATGGTTTCTTCATTAAAAAGATCTTCTTCGGAGTCAATACTTGGTGTTGAGGATTCAGCTGTATTTTCAGTTGCTTTCTTGGGTGCAAATAAAAATGAGTCGTCACCCTTAATGATGTCTACAGTTGTTCCCTTTGAGAGTTTTTTCCAACGGCTCAAGGAATAAACTTTAACAATTTTTATCCCAGCTTGAGCATCTTCAGTCTTTGCTACAATCGCTCTGGCGACAGGGCCATCACTTTTTAAGGATAACGTGATAAAGTCTCCTTTTCCCAGAATTTGATTCGAGTTACTCAGGATAAAAATTTTTCCTGAGCGAGATATAATATTTATAACTTCAGAAAAACTGGCCTTAGATTCTCCTGGTGTTATCGCCGTGCTCATATCCTCCATTAAACTTTGAGAATAAACATTATAGGCAAATGATAATACACAGCAAAATAAACTTAATTTAGTTTTTAGCAACTTTTGTCCCATAAGGGAATCATAGGCGATTCAACGCAATAGGTAAACTATCTTAAATAATGTCAAAAAGAAATTTTAAAAATTTTGGTGTTTGACTCATCTATAAAATATTTGATACGAAACTATACACAAGATATAGGGGGAAATTAATGAGTATAGAGGCTTATGACCAGTTATCTAGTGGTATGGATAAAATGTTTGTCGTTGTCGCTGGGAATATTGGAAGTGGAAAAACGACTTTAACCAAAAAACTTTCTGAAAGATTAAATTGGAAGCCACATTATGAATCTGTTCAAGACAATCCCTATCTTTCTGACTTTTATGACAATATGTCGCGTTGGAGTTTCCCACTACAAGTTTATTTTTTAAATCATCGTTTTAATACACATAAGCAAATTGAATATGGTCGAGCTTCGGCCATACAAGATAGATCTATATATGAAGATGCTAATATTTTTGCTAGGGCCCTTTTTGAGCAGGGTGATTTAGATAAGAGAGATTATGAAACTTATTGCACACTTTATGAGTCTATGATTCAGTATTTAAGTGCACCTTCCCTTATGATTTTTTTAAAAAGATCTGTACCAAAACTAGTTGAACGTATAAAACTTCGCGGGCGAGATTACGAGCAATCTATCCCGGTAGATTACCTGACAAAACTAAATGGCTATTATAATGAATGGTATGAAAATTACAACCTAGGTAAGTCTTTAACAGTTGATACAGATGATCTAGACTTTCTTGAAAATGAAGAGCATTTTGATCGGTTAGTACAAAGAATACAAGACACAATTGATCAACAGGAAATGTTTTTCCACTTCTAAACCATAAAAAAATAAACTTTATGTAAAAATTTTCCTCGACGATAAGTTTAGTGGACTTAGTTATAATGTTAAGTACACGAGGAGTTTTATATGAAGTATTTATTATCTATTTTTTTATTTATGAGCTTGATTGCTTGTTCAGGCTCTAAGTCAACTAATGATGCTGAAGGGTTAGAGGCTGGAACAGAGCTTTCTGATGCTGGAGATTTTGCTGAAGACTTTGAAGATGACTTTGGTGACGACTTTGGAGATGATTTTTCCGAAGGTGGAGGTGATGACTTTGCTGCTATGGAAGAAGAATCTTTTGAAGAACCAGCATTTGAAGAAGTTACAGAACCTGTAGCTGAAACTGAAGCTTTAGATAATACAGAAACAATTGAAGCTGCTGAATTCGTTGAAGAAGCACCTGCTGAGGAATTTGCACCGGCACCAGCTCCTCAAATGGAAGTTGTTGAAACACAACCTGTTCAACCAACGATGTCTCAAGGTGATGGCTTTCATACTGTTACGAAGAATGAAACACTTATGTTGATAGCTTTTAAAATATATGGTGATTATGGAAAATGGAAAGACTTAGCTAGGTGGAACTCGGATAAGTTGGGTCCTGGTCATACTTTAAGACAAGGTATGCAATTAAAGTATGAAGTTCCAGCCCAAGAATTTGTTTGGAACCCTGAGGGTAATCCATATCTTATTCAGAAGGGTGACACATTGGGAACTATTTCCAGAGATAAATATGGTACACCAGCTTATTGGAGAAATATTTGGAAAAATAACACTCCTTTAATCAAAGATCCAAATCGTATTTTTGCAGGCTTTACAATTTATACTCCTATTATCGAGAATAGAGGTGTTGCCAACGATAATATATAGAGACTAGTATACATATATAACTCATGGGCAGGTTGTTATAACCTGCCTTTTTTTTAATGAATAAGTTAATGATGAAAAAATTGTTTTTTTTACTAATATTTACAAGCTGTGCTGGTAAAGGATTGTTTGGTTGGAAGGCAGATGATGGTCCGCAGGTGAGTTTGGAAGATTATCAAGAGTTTTCTAATCAAGACTATATTGATCATTTAAAAAGCTTTGAAGATATCTATAAAAAACAAAATACACTTGTAGGTCTAAGGCAGTCTTCATATCGATATTTAGAGAACCTAGTCAGAACAATTAGTGAAAATAATGAATTGTTTTTTGAAGATAAGCTTAAGCCTAGATTTTACATTGTAAAATCAAAGATTCCATTTCATTTCTCCTTGCCAGGAGGAAGGTTCTTTCTTTCTAATGGTTTATTAGATAAGTATATTAAGAATGAGGCCATGCTTTATTGTGTATTGGTTTATGAATTGGTGAGGTCCGAGAAAAATATCTATCAAAAACAAATTGTCATTCCGACAAAAGTTTTAAATACGACGAGAGTGTTATCATTAATGAGACTTAACACAGAAGATAAACTTGAAATACATAAATGGGCATTTTATTTACTGAAGCGAGCAGGTATAAATACAGATACTTATTTATCTTGGCTTCAAATAAAAAACAGAAACTCGATAGACTTTGCGAAACAGTTGGGTGATATACAGTCAATATCACGCGAAGAGGCAATGTTTAAAGCTTTTATTATTGAAAATAATAAAGGTGAAGTTGGCGATAAGTACACAGGGTCATCTCGAAGTTTTTATTCACTTTTAAATGATATAAAAGGGTAAGGTTATGAAGCCAGAAGTTTCGGAACAGCTATTCATTGAAGAACTTTTTTCAGGAAGCAAGAAAGAACTAGATACTGAGACAGTCGAATTAAAAATGATTGAAAGACTTACAGGTGATGCATCTACAAGAAGATACTACAGACTCTTTACGAATAAAAATTCGTATGTCGCATGTCTTGATAACCCTACTGAGAGGGGGGAAAACAGTTTTGTCCGAGTTCAAGGTTTTTTGCAGAGATACGATGTAAGGGTTCCACGTATTTATGATAGAAGTGTTGAAAAAGGCTATATCTTGGAAGAAGACCTTGGTGATATCACCTTATTACAATATTTGTCGGAAATAAAAAATAGAAAGGAAGAGTTTGAGATTTATAAAAAAATATTAGATATCTTATTATCAATTCATAAGATTCCTTTAGAAGACGTAAAAAGTAGTGGAAAATTCGACTTGTTTTTTGATGAAAAAAAACTGAATAGTGAAATAAATTTTACAACAGATTTTTTTATAAAAAGGTTTTTAAGAGTCAGCGATTCAAGTGTTCACAAAAAAATAAATGATAGTTTTAAAGAGATAAATAGTCGGTTAGCCAGTGAAAAAATGGTTCTTACACATAGAGATTTCCACTCCAGAAATATAATGGTAAAGGAAGATGATTTCATTGTTATTGATTTCCAAGATGCACGCCAAGGAATTCCTCAATATGATTTAGTTTCTATTCTAGAAGATTGTTATTATGAACTTGATAGTAATAATCGCTATATGCTGATTGAATACTATTATAATAATCTTCCAAAGGAAGTTCATGGGCAGCACTCCTATGAGGAATTTACTTCTCTTTACAATGATATGACCTTACAAAGGGTGTTTAAGGCGATAGGGAGCTTTTCATATATTTATGAGACAAGAAAAGATGTTCGATATACGAAGTATATTGGCTTTGCGATGGAAAAAATAAAAAGAATTCTTTTTCGTGATGAAAAGTATAATGCTTTAAGAGAAATACTATTCAAGTACTATTATGAAAGTTGATTCGATATTAATATTAGCCGCAGGAAAGGGAACTCGTATGGGGAAAATTGGGCAGAGTCTTCCTAAGGTTCTTTGGCCAATTTTTTACAAATCGTTACTTGAATTACAAGTTGCCTATGCTCGAGAATTAGCCCCATCTGCTAAAATTTTTATCAATACCTATTATTCTACGAAGAAAATTAAAAACTTCATCCAGAATAATAAAGCTAGCTTTGAAGGAGTTGAACTTATTGAGGAACAACAAGTTCTTGATATCGGTGGAGCCATTCACAATGTAGCTGCTAAACTAGAATATAAAGGTAATTTGTTAATTTTAAATAGTGATCAGTTTCTCTATAGTAAGCATGACTTTCTTTCTGAGGGACTGAGGTCTCTTGCAAACTTTGATAGTATCTTGTTTACATATGAAGTCTCTTCTAGTGATGGCTATAACGCTTTGGCGATTAAAGAATCAAAATTGGAAAAAATTATTTTAAACCACCAACTCTCTCGTTCAAAAAATATTATAACTTATACTGGTATGTCGGTAATAAACTTGGAAAAATTAGAGAGAGTTAATGGAGAGTCAAAGTTTTTTGAATCTGTGGCCAATCCTACTAAATACAATGTCGGATGTTTGATCATTCAAGATCTTAACTATTGGGACTTTGGAACATTGGAAAGATACTATCATTCGATAAAAAGGATCCTTCAAGGCCCTAAGTCAGATTTTTATAAATTTCTTATCAAGCACAAGGCACTCATTCCTGAAGACGTATTTTCTGATAAGGTGATCAATTGTCCACCTTTAAAAATATCTGAGGGGAAAATAATTAATGATGATGTTGTAGAGTCTATTTCCCTTGAGGAATAATTTTAATTGATTCGTTTGGGCAAACTTCAATACAAATTCCACATCGCACACAACTCCATTGATCAATGGCATACTTTTTTCCATCAGTGTTGATGGAGTTCTCTGGGCAAATAAGACGACAAGAGTCGCAAGATATGCATGTATTGTTTATTTCAATTTTTTCTAACATAATGCTATTATAACCTAAATTGTTAGGAATGAAATTAATGAATTTAAAGCTTTATTATCGAAGTCCAGTAATATGGAATATTGTTCTTTATATTATATTATCGCTTGTCTTTATTTACTTTCAAGAAATTTATAGGCATGCATCAAGTATTCTTGTAAAAGAGCTCTTTATAAGTTTTGTTAAAAATAATATTTATATACTAAGCATTTTTATTTTAACGATACTCTCAATGTTTACTGTGTGTAAAAAATTAACAAACTTATTGTTAATTTCGAGTATTTCATTAACTTCTATACTTACAGTTATGAACTTAATGAATGAATTTTCGAAATTTTCATTAATCATTTTATTCATTTATTTATTAGTCGCATTTTATTTAATTCAATTTTATAATGTTGATATAAAAGAGTCTTATTATAATCCACTTTTTGGGAAAAATTTATTGTTTGACCCGATGCTTAAGCAGATTCCTGTTAAAATATATAAAGACGATAATGAAATTGGACAAGGCTATTTAACGAACTGGAGTGAAGAAGGCTGCTTCATTTATTTAGAAGAGCCTACACTTTTGAAGGGAAAAGTTGAAGTCATGGTTAGCTATATGCAAAGTGAATTTAAGCAAAAAGCTTATATAGTTGCAGCTTTAAAAGGAAAAAATGGCTACGGTGTCAAATTTCAATTTAATTCAAAGAAAGGGGAAAACTTGAACTCATTGGGTTGGAAGCAGTTTTATGAAATAATTGAAGAAATGGGTTTGAAACCGGAGTTGTTAAAATGAAAATATTCTTGCTTTTAATTGTTAGTTTTATTGTGTTGTCTTGTGATAAGGGGGCTAAAACACCTGAGGGGCTTCTTTCAATGTATATTAAAGATTTAACATCTAGTCAGATCGATAAAGACTATTTTGAGAAATATACTACTGGTGAACTTTGGGAAAGAGTAGAAGGATTGGATGAAGAAGAATTTAAAAAATTCGTTGATTTAAGTAAGGTAAAAAATCCAGAAATAGATATTACTAATAAGAACTGTATAGCTGATAAATGTACTTTAACTTATATTATCAAGTATGATGTGATGGAAAAGGACAAAAAGTCTTTTGGATCTGAAGTAAAAAAGATTGCGACCTTGGTTAAAAGCGGTGATATTTGGAAAATTTCAGATGTTACCAATGTTAAGTCATATTTTGAGGCTGAGTCTGCCATTGATGTCTTACCAGAAGACTAAGGATTGTTTTTAAGGCCAATGGAGGCAAAACCTTAAGGTTGTTAGTTTAATGACCGATAAGTCTTTTGATGGCAAAGAAAGATTTTATACAACAAATGGTCAAAGATACGATTTCATTCTCACAAGAGTATTATTCAGATAATGTTTTACCCTTGTCTTTTAAGGGAGCTTTCGAAATCTCAGCCTTCTATGACCGAAAAAGAAAATGTTATATCCTCCACAATGAATCAGAAGTTCTTGAAATTCCAAGAAACTGGGGACCTTTTAGAAATAGAGTCTCTATTAGATTTCAATTGAGTAAGTATGATGACAAGGATAATTTTGTGGAAATCCTAAGTCTTTTTTTTAATAAAGATCTTGAGCATGTTCAAGTCAATATTCTTAACGGAACTGATATTTTTGATCACCAAAGAGCTGCTTAGCTAGCTTCTTTGCATCTTTCATGATAATTCTCTATCTATGAAGAAGACAGTATTTACAAAGTATGGCAAGAAAAATCTAGTTGGCAAACCACGCCATTTAAAAGCTAGAATTCCTAAAGGTAATAATTATCTAGGTGTAAAAAAATCACTTAGAGAAAGAAATTTGTACACCGTTTGTGAAGAGGCAAAGTGTCCAAATCTAGGGGAGTGTTGGGACGCCAAAACGGCCACGATGATGATTCTTGGAGATACTTGTACAAGAGCTTGTAAATTTTGTCATGTCAAAACAGGTAACCCGAAGGGATGGATTGATTCAGAAGAACCTAAAAAAGCATCAGAGATGGTTTCCTTAATGGGGCTAAAATATTTAGTTGTTACAAGTGTTGACCGCGATGATCTTGAAGATTATGGAGCTGGACATTTTGCTGCAGTTGTTAAAAAAATTGGAAATGATCACCCTGATGTTAAAGTTGAAGTCTTAATACCTGACTTTGCTTGTAATGAGATCCATATGAGAACCTTGGCTGAATCTCGACCCTTTGTTATTGCTCAAAATTTAGAAACAGTAAAACGTCTAACTCACCCTGTACGTGATAGACGTGCAAGCTATGAAAAAACACTTGGAGCTTTAAATTTTTACAAAAAGAATTATCCAGATATTGCGACCAAGTCTTCATTGATGGTTGGTTTGGGCGAGTCAAAAGAAGAGTTAGTTGAAGCGATGACAGATTTATACAATGTTGGAGTGAACATCATTACATTCGGTCAGTACCTAAGACCAACAATGGCTCACTTAGAAGTTCAAAGATATTATGAGTTAGATGAATTTGAGCACCTTAAGAAAATAGCTTATGATATCGGGTTTGATTTTGTAGCATCAGGACCAATGGTACGCAGTTCGTATAAGGCAGCAGACTATTTAGACTTTTTAAATGAAAGTATGAAGCTTGAGCAAGTATGGACACGTTAGAACTTGATAATTTAAAAAATGATTTGTTATCTGTAGGTGCACAAACTCAAGTTCATTCAAACTTTTTAGTTGTGAAAAAGTGGAATTGGGATTATTTGTCTTGTCTGAATTTTCAAAAAAAAGCCCAAGCATTTGTTCAAAAAAACCGTGAATACAAGATTTATATTTTTTGTAATCATCCCCATTGTTTTACCTTGGGGCGAGGAAATGAAAGAGATAACACTGATCTCATCGACTTTGATACTCGTTTGGAGCAAAATTTAGCATTTCCTTTACATAAAATTCATCGAGGAGGAGGAATAACATTTCATCATCCTGGCCAATGGATTTTTTATCCTATCGTTGCGATTAA
>PAKC01000002.1 GCA_002706205.1 Halobacteriovoraceae bacterium | reverse complement strand
TTTTATTAAAATTCATATTCTTCATCATGCCCAAAACCAAGAAATTTATGGAGCATGGATGATTGAAGAACTCAAAGAGCATGGCTATAAAATTAGCCCCGGCGCAATTTACCCCATTTTTAAATCATTAGAGAAAAAACAACTCTTAAAAGCTCGATACGAACAGAAAGGAAAAATTAAACGCCGTTGGTATAAGTGTACTCCTAAAGGTAAAAGAGAGCTTGCTAAAGCTAAAATTAAACTAAAAGAACTTATAGGTGAAATCTTAGACTAGTTTTAAGGACATAATATGAATGATAAAAATAAATTAATCCGAGCAGTTGGAGTCAAAGGGGCCATCATGATGGGCATGGGGTCAATTGTCGGAACCGGTGTCTTTGTCAGCCTTGGTCTTGCAGCTGGAATTACAGGAGCTGCAATGGTTTTTGCTTTGCTGGTTGCTGGAGCATTAGCTGTGTGCAATGGTCTTTCAAGTGCACAGTTAGCTGCCGCTCATCCTGTCAGTGGCGGAACATATGAATATGGATATAGATTTGTTCATCCTTGGCTTGGCTATCTAGCGGGATGGCTCTTTATGTGTGCTAAGAGTGCTTCTGCAGCAACAGCGGCCATAGGTTTTGGTGGTTATTTTGCAAGAATTTTTAATCTTCAAATCATCGCTCCTTGGCAAATTGGACTTATTGCAGCTTTTTTTATTATTTGTATTACTGCCTTTGGCATTAAACGCTCTAGCATGGCAAATATCCTTATTGTCTCCATAACATTAATAACCCTTATTCTCTTTTCATTCTTAGTAGCACCAGAAATTAATCCCAAAAACTTTTCTCCGTTTTTTGAAAACTTAACTAGCAATAAAAACTCTACATCCGCTTTTTTAGAGGCTACCGCTTTAATGTTTGTGGCGTACACAGGCTATGGAAGAATTGCAACTTTAGGAGAAGAAATTCATAATCCTGTAAAAAATATTCCAAGGGCCATATTAGCAACTCTGAGTCTTTCCTTCATACTGTATATGACTGTTGCTATTGTCGCAGTAGGTGCCGTTGGGGCTGAAAGTTTTTATCTTGCAACAATTAACGAAGCGGCTCCTCTAGAAGTGATTGCAAGCCTTGTTGGTCATCCCTGGGTTGCAATAATCTTAGGCATTGGTGCTATGACTGCAATGTTAGGAGTTTTATTAAATCTTGTTTTAGGTCTTTCAAGAGTCGTCTATGCCATGGGTAAAAAAAATGATCTTCCCCAGCTTTTCTCAAAAGTTGAAAAACATCATGGGACTCCGCTTGTAGGAATACTTACCAGTGGGTTAATTATCATTGCCATTATTTTTATGAAAGATGTCAAAAGTACCTGGTCCTTTAGCGCCTTTACAGTACTTTTTTATTATGCAATCACAAATCTTTCGGCCCTAAAACTGCCAAAGCAAAAACGTCTCTATCCTCAAGTTTTTGCCTGGCTTGGACTTATGGGATGCTTAAGTTTAAGTTTTTGGGTCGATAAACAAGCTCTCATTTTAGGTGGTATCATTCTTTTTATTGGAATCGTTTGGAGAGTTTTCTATCAAAAGTTATACATTAATAGATAATAAAAAAAATTAGTTAAAATTGATTTATAAGCCCCAGTTCATTAAAGATAACTCTCCACTTTCGTTTCAAAGATACTATGGCAAAAGATTTTGCTGAACTAGGCTTTGTTATCCAATGCCCAGTATTAGAGTATCGATCTAAAACAACAGGATTCAATCCTACTTGATAATCTTGCAAAATAGCTGTTAGTTTATAAGAATGACTTGGATTTACCCTTAAATCATTCTCACCTACCATTGTATACACAACAGGATATTTTCTTTTTTTCTTGGCATTGTAAGCAGGGCTATAACTTCGTAAATATTCAACTGCTGATAAACTTCTATTATTTCCAAACTCATCACTCCACACAAAAGGCCCTTCTAAGACATCTTTTCTTTCCATATCAGCTAATCCATTTCCACAAATAATCAACTTAAACATTTCTGGGGCCATCGTTAACATCACTCCTGCTAAAAGACCTCCATTTGACCAACCTTCAAAACCAGTTGTTTGGGGACTCCCAATATTCATTGAGTGGAGTTTACTAACAGCAGCAAGTGTATCCTCATAGCGTGCAAGAGAACCAAAAACCTGAGTATACCAGTTCTTACCAAATTCACCTCCCCCTCTAACAGCTGGTGTAGCAAAAACGCCTCCTTGTTGTAAATAAATATGCATACCTATTTCATAACGAGGAAAAAAATAAGTAACAATACCATGCCCTCCATATGCAAGAATATACAAAGGGCTTCTTTTATCGATAACCAAGTCTTTAAGATGAAGTAACTTGATTGGCACCATCGTCCCATCTTTACTTTTGGCCCACTCAAATGAATAAGTATATTGGTTGCCCGTTTGATCTGTATAAAGCCTAGCATCTATACTATCAGCATTTAACTGACCCAGTTCACTTGACAGAAACTCTATTTGAATATTTTCGTTTACCTCAGAACTATAAGTGAAGCGTAAACGCTTTTCTTCATTTTGAGAAATCATATCTAAACTGGCCTGAGGCGCCTTTAGTTTTGAAATAACTTCACCGTTAGAGTTAAAAAGATAATAGTATTTTTCTGTACCCGAAAGATAAACTCCAAGGTATTTATTTTTCAAGGCAAACATTTTTTGGATCGCCCCATCTTTAGGAGCATTAAAAAGATTCACAGTTTTTATCTTAACTCTATTATCCTTTTTTTTATCAAGAGAAATAAAGAAAATTTTCTCATGAATTGTATTATCAGTAGAAAGGACAAAAGAACTCTCTGTATTTGCCAAAAAAAATAAGTCATTAATCTGTATATTTTTATTATCGAAAAGATGTCCCAAGTTAAACTCTTGCGCAGAATTAGAATTATACTTTTTAAACTTAAGAATGTTCTTTACAATAACTTCTTCATCATTATATTCACGAGAGCTGCTGACTGAATACTGATACGGAGTTTCTCCCACCACTTTAAAATTTTCAACGAGTCCTGAGGTCATAAAATTTTGACCAGACAATAAATCAAATTTAAAGCTAAGACTAAGTGACTCTACTCGACGATATAAAAAGCTATCTTCGCTATCCCAACTTAAGAAATTCAAAAAAGTATTCTCTACCTTTAAGGGATCCGCATTAAGATCATTCAAATCATAAAAATACAAGTCAGCATAAGTTGTTTGGTGAAATGGTAAAATTTCTAAAATTAAATATTTTTTTGTGGGGCTAAGTTTGATATTCCGTACCGTACAATTAGGACAGCCATTAATTTCATAAGCTTGATTGGTATTAAGAATCAAGCGTTTCTTGCTCTCATCCTTCAAGTTAACATACACAACCTTAAAAGACTGAGATTGCTCACTAAGACCCAATTCAACATAACTACTCTCATCAAGGCTTAACTTCTTTAATACTCTTTTTTTACTCCAATAATCCTCAATCTCTTTTTCAACTGAAGATTGCCTCAAAGTATCTAAATAGTTATCACGTATTAAGTCTTGTTGCTCAAGCCATGTTTTTTGTTCTTGTGTATACTGAGTATAAAAACGAGAGTCTGGATACCTTAAAATTTCAAGCCAGCGATACTCAATTGCATAAACTGCAAAGCTAGATATAAATATTGTACTACAAGTCAGTAATCTCAAAAAAATTAACATGCAATTATTTAATATCAAATACGCAGTATCACTAGCTTAAAAGAATGATTCTGAAGATTTTTCATGTATATATAATGAAGACTGTGCACAGCAGTATAGCTATCACCTTATTTTTTTAACAAGACTAGCTTTATGCCTCTTTCAAAAACTTCTTAGAATAAAACGCCCATGTCACACAAGAAAAGACTGAAGGTATAATAATTAAGAGAAATCTTCCCCATATTTCAGCAGTGCCTCCGCCTAAACCTAAACTTATCCAAATAATCAATGTTAATAAAAAGCTAAACAACCACGAAAGTAATGACTTTGTAATAAAACTAACTCTTAATAAGTCTGACTTATTTAATAAAGCCCCCAAAATACATGGAACAATACCACAAGCAAACGCCGACAATAAAAATACCCCTGTCATAAACAAGGCAGCAGCTTTAAATCCAGGCACAAAAGAAAACAAATATCCAAGAGTTGAAACAAGAATAATTGTCGTTAACATTTGATATATCACAAACTTCATTAAACTTAGCATATTCACTCCTTACTTTTCCTCCTTATAACACTGACTAAATATTTTTAATCATCAATAAACAAGGATTATCTTTATCCCAAAAATCTGGGAAAACTTCTAACTCTTTAAACCCATAAGATTTATAAAACAAACGCGTCTTTGCATAGGCGTTACATTCTCTTTCTTGGGCAAGAGTTTTGACTTGCAGAAACTCTAATCCTTTATCTCTTAAATAATTCTCAACCGCAGTTAATAATTTTCGCCCGACACCGTTTCCGTGATATCGCTCATCTACTCCCATGACATACACTTCAGCCGAAAAAGAATTATGAATTTTTAATGAAACAAACCCTATAGCTTTTTTATCATAATAAGCAATAATCATAGGTATTTTATATGAAGTATTAACATAGTCGATAATTGCAGTTTCAATACCAAACCATGTTGGTAGTGATCGCAGTATGTTCTCACATACTGCTCTATCACCAAATTCCATTATTTTTAATTCAATATTCATAAAACTAAGACCTTAACTCCCTTCTGGCAAATAAGTGATAAGAAAATAATTGGGCCAAAATGATTATTAAAATTAACGAAGTTTTTGAAAGTGGGATATCATAGGTTTCAAATTGATGAATATCTCCATGAGTTTCTTTTTCATATTTTCTAATCGGCTCACCTTTGAACTCTAAATGGCCTATCGTAAATGAGCCACGAAAATTAGAGTCTGTTGTTAAAGTCGTATTTTTATCTGTTCGTGTCGTTGAAAAGGCCAACAAACAAACAAGTAATCCCAGTGTAAATAAAAAGCTAGATTTCATTGCTTTACCAACAACAATTTCCTCCCTCTCATCTCTTTCTTTAATGCCTGCAAGGCGAGTAAATATCGACTCTCTAAGTTTTTTATTCACTATAAGCGATAATAAAAAATAAACTGAGCAAAAAAACCAAAAAAGAAATAAGTATCCTAAAATTTGGCCGCTCCAATGTTTATCGATCATTTCATACAAGCCTAATGACACCATAATCAAAATAAAAACTCCGACAGGACTTAAATACAAGAACCCATTTATTAAAAATTTATTGAATTTACTTAATACTTTTTTCATTCTTACTCTCCACTGTAAATATATCTTTAATATCTTTTTCAAAATAAATCGCAAGCCTAAATGCCAATTCGAGTGAAGGATTATAATTTCCTTTTTCCATCGAATTAACTGTCAGTCTTGTTACGCCAATAGCATCTGCAAGGGCCTGCTGAGTTAACTTTTTTTCCGCCCTCAGAACATGTAAATTATTAGTAATTTTAAGTTTTGTTTTAATATTTCCCATGTGTGCTTACCGTACTTTGTTATGTTTACTATTCTTTATGTAAACTAAACTATACACAACAAAACAAAATGTAAAGTTTATTATACATTTTATCAAAAAATATAATATTTTTATTTTAATACAAGGGTTTAGCTACGTAAGGATTATTCGAAATAAGTTAATACAATCAAAAATGCTTAAGATTAAATAAAAGTATTTTTTTAAAATCTAAGTCTATAAGATAATGCTAAAGAATTTTTAGATATTACTGACAGTCTTCATAATTAGGCCCTCTATTCATTAAATTCTTTTTACAATCTTCCCAGGTTAAGTCTAATAAAATAACCATACTTGCACTTTCAATGGCCATATCTGCAATTTTTCCAAAGACGCCTTCGCAGATCCAACTACCTGTTGATGTAGATGACTGAATATCCTTTTTTACAAGCTTTAGATCTCTTTTTTTATTAAATCCNCCTGGTTCCCAATAAAACTTGTCCATTCCAATGAGTATACAGTCAAATTTCTGAGCAAGCTTTTTGCCCAGCCAAGACTTACCAGAGCCACTATTGCCTAAAATTAATAATTTCATACGTTATGCGACTTCGTTATCATCTAATCGCCTAGGGTTAAATTTCATCTTTCTAGCTTGTACATATACAATAAAGTTAGCTTTGATTGACATGGCCGGCATAAAAATTAGTGATTACTTCCCAAAATATATATAAAGTATCTTTCTATTCGTTGCATCAGCTTGATATTCAAAGCCTGCCTTTATTTCTGGAATACTAACTTCTCTTATATCACCAATATAATGGTTTTTAGCAGTAAGCTTTTTCTTTTTTTCTATCCACTTATACTGTCCAAGCTTTTGCTTTAAATACTCATAATTATCAAAATCGGCCCAAAGAAATATTTGGACACTTTTAACTTTCTTTAGTTGCTGATCCCAAAGAACCTGAAAAGTATGTTGATCTTTATTAGTAAGTTCATAGTACTCTAAAATGCCTTGTTCATCTGTTTTCGTTTCACTGGGCTCTCCATATCTTGAAATAAGCATCTTATGATCATTAGCCTCCAAAAGCTTCAAGACAAATTGAAATTGGCCAAGCTGTTTATTGGTATTGCTGGCACAAGAAAATAAAATTAATAATGTTAAAATATATTTAACCATTCGATTTCTCCATAATCATTATGATTTTATTTAAAACTTGGTACTGTTTCTCATTAAATGTTTTTAATTTTTTAGCATTGGTGTAATAGAGTTCTACCCAATTTGCAAAATCTTCACTTGGTGAGTCCGCCGAGTCATCCATAATCACCTTATCTGGTGGTGAGGGATTACGACCTTTCGTATAGGACCATCCTCCTACTTTGAAAAACCTCAATAATAAACTCGGATCGACATCAAGCACTGCTATATGAGACATTTCATGAATTAGAACAGCTTTTTTATTTTTTCTTGCAAAAAAATTATCTGAGATAATCATTGTTTTTGTCTTGGGAATAATGAGTGCAGAGTTCCTCGCCTGTCCTTGGATAATACTTGAACGTAGAATTTTGCTAAGTTTATTTCTTTTTAGCCAAGCTGGAAGTTGACCTAACAAATCCTCAATCAATTTGTGTTCAGATTTTTTCCATTTCTTAAATTTAATTTTATATGCTTCACTTAAATTACTATCTTGATCTGTAAAATAATTAAATTTTTCAATTTTCCGACAGTAAGATTTTCTATAATAGGATTCAACCTTAGCTCCATCTGACCGTACATATCCTTCAACATGATGACCTGTAATAAAGACTTCATCTTTTCCACAAGAGTAAACGTCTATACTACAAAAAAATGTAGTAAAAAAGATGAATTGGGCTAAGTTTATCTTAATCACTCATTATCCTTAGCCATTAAAATGTAATTTATAATCTCCTGGCCAATTTTTTTATTTATACCAAGAATTGTATTATATTGTTCTCTCGGTGAATCCAAATTCAAATATAGCTTTCTATATTGTTTAATTCCTCTAAAAAAAGCATCTGTACCTTTTGTGTACTTATAAAGCTCATGAAGTACTCTTTCAGGTGAATAAACTTGGATGTCAAAGTTAATTCCCTTTTCTTTAAAATCTCTAAGGATTACATTGTTAATCTTCGTTTTAACAATTCGATGGGTATTCAATAACTCATTTGAAATATTCATTGTTGAAGGTATATCAACATCAATTAAGCAGCTTCCAATAATTTGTTTTTAAGCTTTTCTAACCTTTTATAACCCTTTAAGTCTTTAAGGCCATTAGGAAATAAAAGCCTTTCCACTCTCACACCGTATATAACAGAGAATCTTCCAGCTAATTCAGCTCCTATATTTCTTTTATCATTTTCCAAGGCTGACAGATTTGATACTGATATACCTATTGCATGTGCAACTTCTTTTTGTGTTAATCCAAAACGTACACGCATGGCCTTCAATATTTTACCTGTAGTTAATTTTACCTTATCTATAGAGCCCATATGCCCTCCTTAGTTATAATCATGATCGGGTGTAATTTTAATCACTTTCACAACAATTTTATTTTTATAATATTTATAGATCAACCGTCCACCTGTTTGGTTTAGAATGATTGACCTTTCACCCTGCCTTTTCCCCGCAAGCTGATGATCTTCTAGGCTTACTGCAAACAATGATACAATATATTCTTCGTAACCCAAGTCTTCAATTTCACTTTTCCAAAAAGCAATTAACTCTCTTACTTCTTTTGCAAATTTACCCGACTTAATGTCTTTGTCTAATTGGCTTTGAATTTTTTCGTTAATCACTACCTTGGTTATCACAATTGATAACTTACCATAAATGATAATACTGTTCAATTTAAAAGTTCTAAGTTATGATAATTTCGAACAAGCCTGACTTGTCTCTAGACCAACGGGACATCGAGGGCATATTTACAACAAGATAGTTCAATAAATACATGAGGATATGAAGATATGCCCGAACTACCCGAGGCATATCAACCTAACGAATAAACCTTAAGAAAATTCGCTATTTACCAACAATAAAGAGCGTTTTAAGCATTTTCATATTTCATGGTATTTCATTTTTATTCACGTTGTATCACCGATCTGGCGAGTATAGCGAGTATGGCGAGTATGTGAAACTTACTAAAGAAAGAACACACCAATCAATTCTCTTCGTCCGTATTATTTGTCATTTTTAACTAAAAACAAAGGACGAAAAATGAGTATTTTAAATGATTTATTTAAAGGATTAATTATTTTGTCAATTTTAGCTCTAGCCCAATATGGCTTTAGTGTTAAAGATATGGCAAATCAAGCTGCTAAAGCTCATAAAAATGGGTTAACTAAATATGGTGAATATTCTAGGGTCTTAACTGGCCATAAAAAACCTTAAAATACTACTAAGGATATTTTTGAAATAAAGATATTCTTGTCTTACTTACAAATCTCTATAGGTATAAAATCTATTTGCGCACAAAAGGTTTATCAATGAATATGTTTGGTTAAACCAAATCTGGTAAATATTAAAAGTTATATATTTAATGCCACAATAAAAAATTTTAGAAGTTTCTATCTTTCTTAGTAATTCACACAACACTTGTTATTTTTCTAATTTATAAAGAATTGCTGGTCCGTCAGGTGTAGAGATTCTTTTTATTCTATCATATCCACACTTTTCTAAAATATGTATTATCTTTAAATTTTTTGGTGAAGGATCAGCAATAATTGAGCTTACATTTGGTATGTTAAATAGGAACTTGCTAAAAGCGTTAACTATTTTTTCACCAATACCTTTTCCTAAAATAGAAGGTTCTCCTATATAGAAGTCAAAGCCAACAACATCATCTGGGTATCCCTCCCACCATCCATCTCTAATTTTTGAAGCCCAATAATATTGAATGTAACCGATTGGACTATTATCAAGTTCAATAAGAAACTGAACTACTGATGCATCGGTGCAAGAATACATAATGTATTCTTCGTAGGGCTCATTAAAACTTGAATTGTCCCAAAACTCAATAACATGTGGTTTTTTAAGCCATGTTTTTATTAAACTTAAATGATCTTTATTAAAAGGGCGAAATTTAATATTATCTTCATTCATGCTTCTATCATATAGGAAATAGCACACAAAGTTGACTAAAAACTCTCTATTCATGGAGTCTCAATCTTACAAAAATTGAACATAGGCTAGCGTCAGTTATGAATTAAGGGCATTTAAAAATTAGGTGTCTTTTAATTTATCTGATATTTCCGTTGCTGTTTTGCTTAATGCTTTTCGATTAATTTGACTAATTGTTGTATGTGAAAACCCCATCTTATGCTTATCACCATAAAATCTGGGAGCAATATGTAAGTGAGAGTGTGGAACTTCTTGTCCTGCAACTGAACCGTCCGAAAGAAAAAGATTTGCCCCTTCGCAAGCTATCTTTGAATCTTCAATTGCTTTGAGTATTTTTTGACCAATAAAAAACATTTCTTTGACTGTATCTGGTGGTAAACCAGTAAACCTCTCACAATGAATATTTGGAACAACTAAAACGTGCCCTTCATTAACGGGATTAATATCTAAAAATGCTGAGACAATATTGCCTTTATAGACAAAGCTTGCTTCAAGTTCACTTTTTAATACTTTACAAAATATGCATTGATCATGACCCATTATATATATGCCTTAATTTAATCTATAAAATTTTATACCATATATTATCTATAATCTAATTTGTGATACGTATTAAGAAATCATTCACATCATCACGGTTCTTTAAAATAAGTTTTTCTCCAGAAAAATTATTATATAAGTTGTAGTGATAATTTCTAGAGGTATGATTTTCTCTAACTGAGTATTCTTTGGCCCAATTTAATAATTCTTCAAAAGACTTATCTGCCTGAGACGGGGACTGACAGTCTTCATAATTAGGCCCTCTATTCATTAAATTCTTTTTACAATCTTCCCAAGCAAGATCTAATAAAATAACCATATTTGCTTTTTCTATGGCCATATCAGCAATTTTTCCAAAAACGCCTTCGCAGATCCAACTATCTGTTGATGTAGATAAATGAATGTCCTTTTTTACAAGCTCTGGATCTCTTTTTTTATTAAAACCACCTGGTTCCCAAAATAATTTATCCATTTCAATGAGTTTACAGTCTAATTTCTGAGTAAGCTTTTTGCCCAGCCAAGACTTACCAGAACCACTATTGCCTAAAATTAATAATTTCATACGTTATGCGACCTCGTTATCATTTAATCGCCTAGGTTTAAATTTCATCTTTCTAGCTTGCACATATACAATATAGAGATTTTTATCAGTTGGATTTTCGCAATAGTATATCGAGTTGCCCTTGTAGACCAGTTTTGCAAAAAGTGGGTTAGAGGTTAATAATTTTCCAGCTAATGGATTTTTTGTTAAAGTTATTTCGGTATAATCAATAATGCCATATACAATCTCAGAGGCTAAATCTATATCAAAATTCTTAGTTATATGAATTAAGATATTTTCTAAATCATTTTCAGACTTTGGCGTCCACTTAATCATTTTTTGCTCTTAATGATTTTTCTTTTTTCTTAAGTTTTTGCTTTAAAGTAGATGTAGATACGCCTTCGCCTCTTAAGGCCTGTGCATAACCAATTGCTAAGTTTTTATGTCGCTCAATTTCTTCATTGAGTTTCTCGATTTGATCTACTGGAACCATTGCTACCATAGATCCATTTTTATGTGTAATTAGTTGAGTTTCTCCAGAAACAACTTCATCAAAAGTTTCAAATATAGAATTTCTAAGTTCTGTAATTGTTTTTCTTTTTGGATTACTCATAACGAATCTCCTTTTTCTCAATGTACATTATAGTGTACACTTTGTCAATCCAAAAATGGATAGGTCGGGGAAAGTCGGGATTTAGCGAGTATAGGCGAGTATCAAGACTTTTTCTTCAGTGATATCAAACATATAACCCCTGAATGCCAGAGCTAGAGTCTCTTTACAAGAATCAATAAAAACGGTAAGTTGCAGAATGCCCGAACTACCCGACCTCAAGATTAACAACAAATAATCCACATTAAATTCAGCTAGTTATCAGTGATAAAGGCGTTCTTCGCTTTTTTTGGTTTTCACTCTATTTCATTCGATTTCACGCTATTTCACATCTTCGGTGGGAATAGTGGGATCGGCGGGATTTACATTTAAGAAAATATTCTAAAAGTGTTTGTTACATAAATACACATAAATTTCAGAATATCACTATCTATATAAAATAAAAAATATATTTATTTTATATAGATAGGCTTAAATTAAAAATAAGAGAAGACAAAAAGGGATAAATTCAACTGTTCTTACCATTTTTAGAAAAACAGAAACCGTATGCGATCAATACCAAAATTGTATATATTAATAAAATCGCCTTACTAGAAATAGTTGCAGCTGACAAACTCAAAATCGTTCTACCGGCAATTAGTCTATCAATGAATTCCAGATAAGAATCAATGCTATGAGCATAATATTTGTCCTGTGCCAAAACTAAAAATAAAGGAATAAACAATAACAAAAAAACCGTAAAGTCTTTACATCTAGATTTAAAATCCATACCTCTTCTTTGGTTAAGACTAACTTTTACAAAACCAACAAAAACAGACACAGTAAAAATATAAATGATATAAAACCAAAAAGTCTCAACTTGTGAAATGCGCTTTTCTACACCACTTTGGTTTAAAGACACATTTACTCCATTTTTTATGTTGGCAATATCTGAATCTATAGAGAAATTTATAGCGTTAGAATCATATTCAAGATCTCCATTATTTTTAACTTTTAGTGCAGCAAATGTCACTAAGCGCAATCTTGACAAACGATTATCTTTACCGATTTTTTCTTTCAAATAGTTATAGTAATGTACTGCCTCTGCGCCCCCCTTACTATGACCTGTAACGACTATATATCCTTTATCAAGGAATCCTATAATTTCATTTTCCTTACTAGCATCTAAATAAGTACTCCTAACTTCATTAAAAGATTCTCTGTAATCCTCATTACTATATTCATTAGAAATATGATCTAACAAATAAACAGCTGTTGATAAAATTAAAATTGCAAAGACAAAAATTACAAATATCTTTAGCTTGCTTGCTTTTTCATTCTTTTTTACAGCAATCAATATAGAAAATATTGAAAGAAAAATAGAAATTACCATAGGAGATACAAGTGTCTTTAAATTAAAGTTTTGTTTAAGCTCGGAGAAGTAGTTGATATCAGTACCCTTAAAGGTGACAAAAATCATCTTCGATTCATTCCAATTATCTATTTTTGGATACACATCAGCAAAACCGAAGGACTCTTGTAAGTTCAACTTTTTGTGATCTTCGTAGATTTGTTTTGAATAATATGCTGCCTGTACTTGAATTTCCTGCACAGTTACTTGTCTATTTAAATATGAATTAAATTTAACTGTAGAACAAAATAGCAGCCCAAATACGCAGGCATAAATCAAATTGCTCCAAGATCTAAACTGAGACAGATAAGACTTTAGATTATTAATATTACTCATATGACAATAAATCTGAAAAATACTTGTTATTAAAAGACACCATAACAAATGACCTTGATACCAAAAAATTAATTTTTATTCTATAAGGAAGTAGCAATTTAAACTCCGATCTTTTTTTTCATATCACTACGAAGCAAATCAACTTTTGAAAAATCTAAATGACTATTATCTATAAGAAATTGAATCGCCGAACCACAATAAAGAGATAGTTCTAGTAATATTTTTTTTTGTTCTTCAAAATTTATAAATATATCTTCAAATCGAATGCCAGAGTGCACGAGTTTTGTTCTCAACCCAGATTGAGAGTCACCTTCAATTTCCTTAGTAAGATATTTAATTCGTTCAGATTTTTTATGATAATCTTCTTTAGTTCTGGAAGAATGTATTAGAACATTACCTTTTATCTGTTGCATGTTTTTGTAACCGTCTGGGTGTCCGAGGAATTCAAATAAATTAAACAAAGATATCACTTTCTGAGAAAGACTATTTGATTCTAAAACATTTCGATACATTTCCAAAGCTCTCTTTACAATAATACCAACTTCACCTTCAAAATTAACAACTCTCCTAATATAGACTCCATCCATATCTAAGCCTATACCTGCACTAACTACAGTAGTTAAATATCTTCCAGCAATTATCCCAGACTCACCATTTTCTTTATCTAATGCAAATAAAGCTGATGTTCCAATCTTACTCTGAATGTGTCCCGGCCTCCCAGGCAAAGTGTCGGGTAAGTCAGATCGACAGTATTCAAATCTAATGAGATCTAATATTGAATCTGCAAACTCTTGTGCAGACCTTATTAAAGCATTTACTTCATCAGCTGTTGAATTATATATTTTTTGAAAATCAAAACGATATAAAAATGCAATTAAATCAGATTTCTCAAAATCTTCTATCCCGATTCTAAGTGCCATCGAGCCGAACTGACCTAAGTTTATACTTTTCTTGCGAGATAACTGATTTTCCCAATATTCAGGAGTGTAAATAACTCGATAGGAATCAAAATTCAAACTAGACTTAGGTATAAGAACGACATCATCAAGTAAATACCTGACATTTTCCAAATTCAATCTATCAATAGGCATAAGCACTAAATGCGTTTCCTTATCTGCTTTATCAATTAAATTTGAAATAGTTGTCATTGCATCTGAATTACACATTACTTAACTCTAACTTTTATACCTTCGGAAACATATTCTATATGCTTTCGAATATCTTCAAGTGCAAAGTCTATAACTCCATAATCCTCAAGAAAATGACGAACGCAGTCCTCTTCTGACCATGCAGCTTTATACCACCCAACATTATTAACTTGAATTGCACTTGATTTTCCAAAACGAATTCCTTTACTTATTAAATATATTTTTTCGCCTTCAAAATTGTTTTTTAAATATTCGGAAAGCTTATGATCAAAGGCAATTCGATCTTTAAGGGTACTTTGATATTTATCAAAATCCAAGGCTCCTAGTTCATTTGTGACATTATAGTGTTTTGGTTCAAAATTATCTCTAATCTCTTTTAGCATTGCTTCGATATATTCCAATTCTTTCTTCATAGAGCTTTTGAATTCATTGCTTTCACAAAAGTAAAATCTTTGATTATCTATACCTCTCCATAGTATATTATTTGCTGTTACGAAAACTTTTTTGAGATTTGAAAGGTTAACCCATCTTTGTTTTTCAAGTATTATATGTTGATCACCAGACTTGCTTTCAAAGTACCTTAACGATTCAGCATCCAGGCCAAAGTCAGTTATGCTATCGATTAGCGGCTCTAGCTCTAATATTTCACGGTTTCCATGAAGATTATCATTATCTATCATATTTTTAAGCTCAGTAAACAATAGTTTAATATTATGTGTCGTTAAAATTTTATCAATTTCATCAGAAGGCTTAGGAATATCTTGGCAAGAACCTCTTTTGTAATGATCCATTAATTTTCTTATGTATATTTTTAGATCCAATTCGATACTATGTATAAATAAATATAAAATTGGAAAGATTTTTGTATCACTTGCGACAAGTTGAGAACTATCTTTACTAAGTATTCCATTTACAAGACTTATCGCTGCTTCCAAGTATCCGTTTGAATACCATGCTTGATCGGTAAAGTCGTCTTTATAAATTACGAGATGTTCATCTTGGCTTTTTGAATTAGATAAATCATCAATAATTACATTATTCTTTAGTGATAGCGTCATTAAAGCTCCTTATATTCAAAATTTTCTACTAAGCAGAAAAAAAATTTAATTGGTATTTTATACACTGAAAAAAACTTGGGTTACTTATTCATATGTATTTACTACTTACTTATTATATTTGTTATTTCTCTCGTCATATCAATATTTTCTTTGAAAAAGAGATCCCATATATCAAGACATTTATCTCTTAATTCTGACTTATTACCTGCCTGGTCATACAGTCTTATCAGCAAAGTAACAAATCGTTTTTGTTCATAACGTATGGCATAGGCACCTTCTCCCTTTTCTTTTGCACTTAGCATTTGCTCACATGCCGTTAACACTAATTCACTAAAATTGATCAAGTTACCTCTGTATTTGTCCAAGTTATTTAATAGCTGCCTATCACCTTCCAGAAATGCTTTTGAATTCACATAAGAAAAGGCTAATCCTAGGTTCTCTGGTGTATTCAACAACTCATCATTAAAAAATATCTGGGATGCCTGATCTCTAACTTCTTTGTCGTTATCGTGAAAATACACTGCAAACTTCTCTCTTGCTTCATATGCAAATTTATCGTTCTTGATTAAGTTTTTTAATGCTTTAACAACGCCCTTTCTCATATGTGCGTCACCACTCTCAGCGATAACAACTTCATCCTTTAAAATACCTCCATAGCAATGACTATAAAACATGGCCATTTCAGCTCCTAACTCGACTATCTCATCAATCTTACTCAGCAGCATTCTATTTATAATTTTTACTAAGTCTGAGTTTTTAGATTTCATTGCGTAATTAAATATATGTACAGATTCACTCGTACATGTCACTCTAACGTCTTTTTCACAAGAACGGATAAACCAACTCAATGCTTTGTCTTCATCAATATTTTGGACAGGTAATACTATTGATTGAATCGACATCATGATTGATGGATGCTTATCATTTAGCATTTTATCTATGTTACGTTCTACTTGATCAATTAATTCGTGGTTACTCCATAACATAGAACCAATTGCCTCAATTGCCGCTCCTCTGACACAATTTATAGCTGTTGAATGCAGAGACCTTGAGGAAGCATTCTCATAAGTTTCATCTTCAGACCATACTGCTAAACTAGCATCTTCTGGATCATTATGATTTAATGCAAGATCAAATAAGTCTTCAAGTATGAACTTTGACCATTTTTCATCTGGTCTTTTTCTAATCATCCAACAAAACGAGCGCGCAACCTCTCTCTCCATTCTAAATACTCTATACTTTGCCCAGAATCCCTCTATGTCAGACAGAGATACTTTTCCCCAGTCTTCTATCTCTTTATTCTCAGATTCTTTAAGTGAAAATACTGAAAGCATTGCAGTTATATATCTAGTATTAAGCTTAACTGGCAGTGTTTCAAATAGACATAAGAATCTCTTTGGATATTTCTTCGCAGATCGTTCAAGTGTTCCTGCAAACTGTTCATGAGATGAAACATGTACAGTATCGTTATCAATTTGCTGCCATGTCGAGTGATCATGTCTTTTATTTACTTTTTTGTTCGTTATTATTGAAATCCATGACTGATCGCTAATCTTGTCTGCAAAAGGTTCGAGCTTTGAGCCGATCATACCACCTCTAACCCTAGAGCCTGAATAAAATCTTTCATCAGAGTATTTACCAAACTTTCTTGCTAACACTCTGATAAAATCTTTCGTTTTAGCAGATATTCTATTTTGGTCAAGAGATGGTAAAAGTAAAAACTGAGCTACACCCCATGCAGGAAAATATATATCATGCCTCCATGTAGATACATAGTATCCATAACTGCTTTTAAAATCTTCCGACTTTGGAGTAAACGTATAGAGCTTAGACTCCAGTAACTGAAGATTTTCAAGACTACATTTTCTAGAGAATTTTTTTAGTAGATCAGAAGCTATCATCCATTTTGGTCTTTCAATATCACGACCAAGAGATAATCGGTTATCATCTTCTAATAACCACGATATTACATAGTCGGACCATGATTCTGACAAACTCTCATATATAATACCTATGGCGTTATCAGCTATTTGTTTTACTTTTAGTTCGTTAGTAAGCTTACTAGGATTAACTTCGGCAATTTTTTTTCCAGCTGCAATTACTAATAAAATACTTAAATCAGAAAATGATTCTAGATATGATATTCGACTATTATATCGTTTTTCAATATCAAACGCACTATACCTATACTTTTCTTCATTTTCGTTATGTTTTGTTAAAGATTGTGATGCAATATCAAACAACTCATCCCATATGATGCCATAATTATCTTTTGCAATATCAAATATTGGATCTAAGTCATGATTATTCATTTTTCTATCATATGATGAGGAGTCACCATTTTCTTCTTCAGACTCTAGCATGGCCAATAGCTTAATTATTGCGATAGCCCGATAAGGAGCTCTTGATGATAAATTTTTCCAGTCAATATAGTTGATAGATAATCCGTCATGGATTAAGAGTAGTCTGAATTGAAATAAGTTATCTGAATCATCAGCGAAGTAATATGCTAAACTACTAAACGCCTCTTCTTTACTAATATCGTTATTTTTGTATGCAGCAATTAATATACCTTCAATAACATCTGGACACTCTTCAACCACAGAACGAATAATGCTTAAAGCATCATTTGTATCAGTTTTGTTATCTGAAGTAAGCCAGCTTGATAAGACTCCATTATTTGCCAGATGTGTAACTAGTGAAATATTTCTCATTACAGAAACTTTTATAGCATATTCTCTCCATTCGCTTGATGAGATTAATTCATCAAGTAAATCAAGCGATTCTATACTTGTAGTAATCAATTGGCTAAAAACTTCGAAAACAAGATGTTTAATATGAAACCTAGCTGAGCTTGAAAACAATACTTCCCTAGCTATCTTGATAAAATCAGACTCAGATTCTTTTACTAATAAAAATAAAAATATTGATAATTGTTGTCTTCTGTATAAGCTTTGATCCTTCTTATCTCCTAGCCACTGAAGTACACTCCCTCCATTATCAATTTCCATGAAAACCTTGTCAGCAACTAAGTAATCTAAATAGCTCTGATGACAAAAGGATACTCTGTTATTTTGCTGCTGAATTATTGAGTGTGAAAATAAAGCACTGATGGCAGAATTAGAATGTTTTTCCAAAATCCTTTCGGGGACAGAGATTTCTCCATTCTTTTCCATGTAAGTCACAATAGCATCAAGAGCTTCATCAATCTTTTTACGATCCAAACCGGAATCTTCCAGTTTTTGTCTCTTAAATCTCCAAAACCCTCTCATCAATTCAGCAGGATTTACAAACGAAATATTTTCATCTTTTAGGACTTGCCACATATATAAATTCTGAGGATTTTTAAGAATTCTTAACTGGGCTGGAGACAAGTTTTTTATACGCGTACCAATTACAAATTTTAAATCCTCTTCTTCAAGTTCCCTAATCTCAACTTTGGAGAAATTATGGTCGCCACCTTTATTGCTTAGCCAATTTTTTATTTCAGGGTCATTCTCTAAATCAAAAGTTCTACAAACTATAACAACCTTTAGATCGCCAGCTGCGTATTTGTTATGAGAAAATACTTCTCGAATCAATTGTTTACAGACGTCTATACTCTCCAAGCTGTTTCTACTTGTCCACCTAATTGCATCTAGTTGATCAAGAATTAGAACTGCTCTTTTTTTTCCAGAGTAACTCGCTAAACACTTGGACGGTGAATCAGGTAATCCAATTTGGATTCCAAATGTTTTTGTTGATCCTTTGGGTATATTTCTATCTAATTTTATCGGAAGACATTGAGTTCCATCTTCTTCAAGTCTTTGTATTAGCTCATAGAGAACTCCAGACTTTCCACGTCCTGCTTCACCATGTAATATCACAACATCATTAAGCTCTAGACTTTCAATACATTTATCTGTTTCTTTTCTTTTTATTAGACTATTTGAGATTAATATATTTGAAATGGAATCTTTGAAGTTTAATCGTATCGTATTAAATGCTGTACTCAATCTATGATCATCTAGCTTTTGCTTTGGATGAATATCATGTTTGGCGAGGTAATTTAGTAAGTATTGAGAATTAATTTCTTTTCCTAGCATTTTTTCATCAATGACAAATGACCTGAGAAGTGAAACCACAACGCTAGGAGTTCCACTTAGAATAGAAAGTGCTTTAAGGTTTAAATCATCTAGAGTTCTATCTGACGAAGGATAATATTCAATATTAAATCGCTTCAAATATAAATAAACTTGCTTCCTATCTTCCTGATCCTCTTCATCTAAATTAAAAACCTTACATAGTTGTGAGAAAATCTTTCTTTTCTTTTCTGAGCTCCCTACAATTGACGTATAATACGCTTCTGAATTATCTGATGTCTGTGCATCATTGCAAAGATCATCTAAAAGTGTAAAAGGAATTGGCGATACAAGCTTAAAGTATTTATTA